>JAJTZB010000007.1 GCA_032906765.1 Nitrososphaerales archaeon | reverse complement strand
CACTAAGGCAGGTCGAGGCTGTGGTTGACAGGCTGAACCCCGACTGCGACTTGATCGACCCAAGAACGCTTTATCCGCTTGACGTCGACACGATATGCAATTCAGTCTCGAAGACAGGCGCCCTTCTCGTTGTCGAACCGGACACAACATTTGCGGGAACTGGTGCGGAGCTGACGGCCAGCGTGGTTGAGCGCGAATTCTCATCTCTCAAGAAGCCTGTTAGAAGGCTGGGAGCCCCGCGCTCTGTCATTCCGGCGAGCCAAGACCTGCACAAGTACATGCTGCCCACCGACGAGGAAATCGCTGGGGCGATTAAGGAGCTGGCAATCTGATGGAAGAGCGCGCCCTCTACGAGAAGATGCTTACGATCAGGTTGTTCGAGGATGAGATGCAGAAACTGTGCCTCTCGGGCGAGGCGGGAGACCTGCACTTCAACAAGGGTCAGGAGGCCATCTCCGTCGGCGCCTGCGAGGCCCTGAGGTGGACAGACTACACGGTGACGCATCACCGGACGATAGCCCATTCCATAGCGAGGGGAGTCCCTCTCGGCCCGCTCGTCGCCGAGCTTCTGGGGAAGGCCACGGGTTTCAACAAGGGCATGGCTGGCGAGATGCACGTAAGGTACCCCGCCCTGCGGTACATGTTCAGCTTCCAGCTCGTGGGCACGTGCGTGCCGGTCGCGACAGGGCTTGCTTGGGCAGTCAAGAACTACCGGAAGGAGGACAACATAGTGGCGGTATTCTTCGGCGACGCAGCGACTGGAAACGGACAAACGCACGAAGGCCTGAACATAGCCAGCGTCAGGAAGGTGCCCTTGCTCCTCATCTGCGAGAACAACGGGCTCGCGGGCAACGTCAGGAAAGAATACTACCTTCCCACCGATACTGTCTCGGAGAGGGCCGCTGCGTACGGCATCCAGGCCTCGAAGCTTGACGGGAATCACCTCCCTGACGTCATCGAGTCTGTCAGGAAGGGAGCGAAATACGTGAGGGAGAAGTCGGCGCCGTACCTCCTCGAGATGGATACTACGAGGCTTTGCGTGAAGGGGGACACCTTGATCTTGGGAGACAACAAGCCAATTTCATCCATCCAAGTGGGAGACTACGCCGCCGGATTGCACGGTCTAGGGAGGGTGGTGAAGACATTTGCTCGTCCGTACCGGGGAGAGCTGGTGGCAGTCAAAGCACGGGGCCTATTACCATTCGAAGTGACACCGGAACACCCGGTACTCACGTGCAGGTCGGTAACAAGCAGGAAAATTGGCTCGAACCACAAGTTGGTCGGTTTCGGTTCCTTCGAATGGAAGAGACCCATGAGCTTGGTTCCGAAGAAGATGCAAAAAGACGGTGACTACCTGGTTCTGCCCAGAGTAGCTGGAACCATAGAGGTCAGCGAGTTGGACTTGTCCTCATGGGCCGCCCCCCGCGGCTTGAATGTCATGAAGACCAAGGGATATCCTGTCAAACTCATCCTTACGCCGAAGCTAGCGTGGTTCTTGGGGCTGTACGTCGCAGAGGGAAGCTCGGCTGGATCGGCTGGTTTCTCCCTTTCTTTGAACAGAAACGAGACAGAGATAGTTAGCGAAGTGCAAGAGATAGCCAGAACTGAGCTGCGTCGCTCGACAACTCTCACAAGATCTTCGTCGGCCATTCAAGTGCGCGTCAACTCTCCCGTAATTTCCAGAGCGCTTGCTGCATGGTGTGGGAAGGGAGCTCTGAACAAGCAGATCCCTGACTTCATCTTGTACAACAAGAACCTCGACTTGACCAAGTCCTTCATCGATGGTTACGCTGCGGGCGATGGGCACCAAACACGGAATGGATACACGGAGACAACGACGATCTCCTGCCTCTTGGCACTTCAAATGCAGCTTCTACTGGCGAGACTCGGCTACATGGGGCACATCTACACGATGGAACCCTCTGAAAAGAGTCAGGTACAAGGCCGGAAGGTGAACATGAAATTGGGGTATCGAGTCAGGTGGAGGACGACACCCACGAAGAGCAAAAGACAGGCAAATCAACATGTATTCGCGGAATACATACTTACTCCAGTAACTGCGATCTCCACCAAGTCGTACGCTGGAACGGTCCACAACATCGAGACTGCAGACAACACCTACACGGTGTCTAACGCCGTGGTTCATAACTGCTGGCACAAACAAGGACAACCTGACGCAAGAAGTAAGGAGGAGATTGCCGAGCAGGCAAAGCGGGACCCTCTACTCTACGAGGAAAGACGTCTCTCGATCAAACAGGAGGAGAAGGACAAGCTGGCGACTAGAATCAATGAAGAGATTCAAAACGCGATATCGGCTGCGAGGAAAGCGCCCTTCCCGCAGTATCCCCTCGCCCACCAGCCGTGAATGCTAGCCGGGCCCCACACCTCCCTTCGAGAGTATCGACCTGTACTCGTCCTTCAAAGTCTTTGGGAGTCTGGCAGGTTCAAACCAACGGACTGACGAGCTTGTCTCGTCCGCAGAAGCAGCCCCTCCGCTCCTGTTGATGGCAAAGACAATTGTGACACCGTGCTCCTTTGAGGTTACGATTTCTCCCACGCCCTTGAAAGCGAACTCCTGTGGACTGGCTCCGATTCCAGCCTCCCGGGCAAGAACCCTGCTGGCAGCTTCGCGTATCGTCTCGTTCCTGTAGACCCTGCCGCCCGGGGTGGCCCAGGCGCCCTTCCAGTTCAGGTTGTTGCTGCTGCGCTTGACGAGCAGTACCCTAGACTCGCGGTCTGTAACGACGAGGTCGACTGTGACAACCGGAAAGTGCCTGAGGTGGGCTCTGTAGAACCCGTCTGGAAGCTTCTTGTCCTGCTCCTTCACCCGAAGTCTTCTCAGAGTCATTTCGTCGGGGCGGCCTGCGTCTGCGGGTATTTCAAACCTATTCGCAATCCATGCCCCGACAGCTCGGGCTTGCGCGGATAGCGATAAATGAACGAACTGGGTGGCCCGTGGTCAAGGACCCGTTGTCCCACATAGAGATTGCAAAACAGTCCGCGCGAGGAACACTGCTCCTCTTCATCGGGAACGTGCTCTCTACGGCAATCGCAGCAGCGGGGGCCATAGTCATAGCGAGGCTGCTTGGGCCGGGTCCGTATGGCATATACACGCTGGCACTCGTCGTACCCTCGATATTCTACAGCTTCGCTGGAATCGGCGTCAACCTTGCAGTGACCAGGTACGCAGCCTACCATATTTCTAAGGGTGAGCCAGACAAGGCGAGGAGTACAACAAGGAACGCGATTGCCTTCCTCATTCTCATGGGAGCCATCCTCACAGTTGTCGTCTACTTTGGCGGCGACTTCATGGCTAACCTCCTGCTCCACCGGTCAGGCCTAGGACCGTACGTCCAGCTTGCTTCACTTGTCATTCTGGGACAAACGCTCCTCCAAGGATGCGCCTCTGCTTTCATCGGGTGGAATTCATCCGGGCTGGCTAGCGTCTCCTCCGTCCTCCAGGCCAGCTTCAAGCTGATTATCGCGTCCGCCCTCATACTCGCAGGGTTCGGGGTCTATGGTGCGCTGTCGGGGCACGTCGTCAGCTTCCTCGGCGCGGGGATGTTCGCTTTAGTCCTACTCTACGTCACGAAGCTGAGGGGAAGGGCACGCGACCCGGCTGGGTTCATAGGAGAAATCAGGGAGATGGTGAAGTATGGGGCACCGCCCTACGTGGGAGGCGTCGTTTCTGGGCTGGCGGGCCAGTACGTCACCGTTATCCTCGCCATCATCAGCGCGAACGAGGTCGTAGGATATTATCAGGCTGCCCTCAACGTCACTGCTGCGATAACCGTTGTGTCGGTCGCCATCTCGAGTTCCCTGTTCGCCAGCTTCTCCAGCCTTGAGGGTGTGAAGGCCGACACGAGCCTTGCCTTCAATTACGCGGTCAAGTATGTCTCGTTCGTGAGCGTGCCGATAGTCATGTTCCTAATCGCCGGAGCGGGAGTCCTAGTCCAAGTGCTCTACGGCTTCAACTACGTTGCAGGAATCCCGTACCTTCAGCTGCTGGCCCTCTCGAGCTTGCCGATAGGGATTGGTTACGCAGTGACTCCCAACTTCTTCAATGGGATTGGGAGGACGAAGCTGACGATGATATTCTTGGTATCGGGGGCTCTCGTACTCGCCATCCTCGCACCTCTCCTCGGGTCGACCTTTGCTCTGGGAGTGCCAGGGCTGATATACGCTCAGATAATCTCGAACTCGTCATCCGCATTGATTGGACTCTACTTGGCAAGTAGGTACTTGAAGGCGAAGATGGACCTGCGGTCTTCCAGTCTGATCCTGCTCGCTTCGCTCGCGGCTCTCGCAGCGACGAGATTGATTCCTGTCGCCGCTGTACCGGGCCTTGTCGCGCTCGGTGCCTATCTCCTCGTGTTCGTCGCTGTGTACCTCACTGCCGTCCCGCTTTTCAGGGGTCTGGGG
Organism: Nitrososphaerales archaeon; assembly: GCA_032906765.1. NCBI lineage: Archaea > Thermoproteati > Nitrososphaerota > Nitrososphaeria > Nitrososphaerales > Nitrososphaerales archaeon. The sequence goes on along the minus strand of JAJTZB010000007.1, from coordinate 77,656 downwards.
CACGACGACATTGACAGGCTCATGATCGCCACAGAGGGGCTAGGCGCTTTGCACAGGATCGTGTATCCAGTCCTCGCCTACGAGCGACGAATCCTCTTGAAGACCGGAAGCAAATACCCGACACGGCAGGAGCCATAGACGTCATATTCCGAAACCTCCGTTTCTGGGAAAGAAGGGCGGCGGCCGTAGCCTCCTCAACGTGAAGGATATAAAGCGACGATTCAATGGGCGCTTTCGTCGTTGCGAATCCTGATTACAGGCGCCAGCGGCTTCATCGGGTCCCACCTCTGGCCTAAGCTTGTCGACCTCGACCACGAGGTGTTCGCTCTTGAGAGGTACGTCACCGGGCGGTACGTGCTCGGAAACGAGACGGGTCTCGGGAAGGTGTTCGCAGACCTCAACGACCCTGCGGCGATAAGGAGGACTGTCAGGGAGGTGCAACCGGAGGCGATCATCCACCTTGCATCCATAAGCCCTGTTTCCTACAGCTACGACCATCCTCTTGAAGTCCTCGAGACAAACTTCACGGCCACGGTCAACTTGGCCGAAGCGGCCATGAGGGAAGTACACCACTTCAAACAGTTCCTATTCGCGTCGACCTCTGAGACGTACGGCAACGGCCCCAACCCAAAGAGTGAAAACGCGCCTCAAGTGCCGAACAGCCCGTACTCGGTCAGCAAGGTTGCAAGCGAGGACTACCTCCGCTACATGTGGGATGCATACAAGTTCCCGGTCACGCTTCTGAGGCCGTTCAACACCTATGGAAGGACTGAGAACACGCACTTCGTGGTCGAGCGCACAATCTATCAGATGCTGACGAGCAAACGTGTGCAGCTGGGGGACCCAAAGCCAGTGAGGGATCTCCTCTACGTCGACGACCACGTAAACGCATACATCACGTGTCTCGGTAACGCCAAGGCGATTGGAGAGACGTTCAACTTCTGCACCGGCAGAGGCGTCACCATCAAGGAACTCGCGCGGATGACGGCAAGAGTGTGCAGATTCAGAGGCGAGATCAGGTGGCGCCAGATTCCGAGCCGCCCCCTTGACATAATGGAACTCGTGGGAGACAACTCGAAGGCCCGAAGGATGCTCGGATGGAAGCCCAAGTGCACGCTTGAGGAAGGGCTCAGGCTTACTGCCGATGCCTGGCGCGAAGTCATCGCGTCCCGCTCAAGAGCGGCTTAGCTCTTCGTAGAGCTTCCGCATCTCTGCGGCAATGTTGGCCCAGGAGTAAGCTTCAGCAGATTTCCTGCCAGCCGTACCGAGTTTCTGAATCAGCGCAGCGTCCTGCAGAAGGGTCGCCAGCTTGCCGGTGAGGTCGTCGACCGAGCTGTATATCAAGCCGTTCTCAGAATCGCGGACAAGCTCGCGGTGTGCCCCGATATCGGAGGCAACTACAGCGCACCCCGCGGACATCGCCTGCAGAAGGGAGAGGCCGAAGCCCTCCGAGTGACTCGAGGTCAGGAAGACCGGGGACGTGGCGTAACACTCTCTGAGCTGCTCGTCGGTAACGCTGCCGGCGAACCTAACCTTGATACCCAGGGAAGAAGCCAGGCGTTCCAAAGCCGTGCGCTCAGGCCCACGCCCAACCATCACGCATTCGAAGCTCTCCTTCAGCCCCGCCAATGCTCTGAAGGCCTCAGGGATGTTCTTCCGTCGGTCGAGCCTGGAGACAAGCAGTATCCGCGGGGGGCTCATCACCTTTTGACCGGGTGAGAACTCTGCTAGGTCGACCCCGCCCGGGATAACGCGGATGAATTTCGGGTCAACTGCAAAACGAGAGAGTATCTTCTCCCGTGCGGCCTCACTCAGGGCAACAAAGCACTTGCAACGCCCGAAGACGCGTCTCTCAAGCATATACGCTGGGCCGGCCCGGAGCTTGACGGAGAACTTGTAGTACGGCCACTCGGTCGCAGCAGGTTCTGCTACAGTGACTGCGAGATGCGGATGTCCCACGAAGGCGGCGTACGGCGGGCTCATGACGTGAACCACGTCGAACTCAGACAGGTTTCTCGACAACGGGATGGTGAGAGTCCGAAAGTCGGAGCCTCCAACGAGCACTTCGACATCGACGCCTTGGGCTCTCAGCTGCCGGAGCAGCCCGAATGCGTAAGTGGAGAGGCCTCCGCGTGTGGGTGGAAAATCTCGGGCGACTATCGCTACTCGCAAGAGAGACTTGCCGACCATGCCCAGCGCTTTATTACCTTTCGACCTCATCGTCTCCTGATACTCACGCGTGTAGGGCGCACACTAATCGGATCCGCGTCTTACGATGCTCTCCCCGTGAATGTTCATAAAGGCCGAGAGAACGCGACGCAGTCTGCCGAAGGTCAGGTGAAGTCGGTTGTCCAAGTCTACTTGCAAAGTCATAATCCCAGCCGCTGGTCTCGGAAGCAGACTACTCTCCGCCACCAAGGAGCAACCCAAAGAGATGCTGCCGGTGTTCGCGAGAGGCGCTGCAGGCGAATTGGCGATGAAGCCAATGGTCCAGCTCATCTTCGAGCAGCTGCACAATTTCGGGCTCAGGGATTTCTGCTTCGTGGTGGGGAGGGGCAAAAGGGCGATTGAGGACCACTTCACTCCCGATGACGGATTCCTAGGGCTCTTGAAATCGAGGGGAAAGAAGACACAGGCTCTCCAACTGTCCGAGTTCTATCGGAGGATTCACAGCTCCAGCATAGCGTGGTTGAACCAATCGGCCCCGCTCGGGTTCGGGCATGCCGTGCTCACTGCAGCCGCCGTATCTGGCAAGGCAGACGTGATGGTGCATGCCGGCGACACTTTGATAGTCTCCCCTCGAGAATCGCATCTCCGCAGGATGCTCAAGGCGAAAACGCAAACGGGAGCCAGCGCTGTGCTGCTCCTGAAGGAAGTCGAAGACCCGCGTCAGTACGGAGTGGCGGAAACCGAAAGGAAGGACGGCGCGCTCCTCGTGAACAGCGTTGTCGAGAAGCCCAAGAAGCCTTCTGGAAGGCAGGGCCTCATGCCGATTTACCTCTTCAACCACACTGTGTTCGGAGAGCTTCGATCTGTCAAGCCTGGAGAGGGCGGAGAAATCCAGCTCACCGACGCCATCCAGCGCCTCATCGACCGTGGCCACGATGTGTGGGCAGTGAGGGTCGAAAGGAACGAACAATGGCTTGACGTCGGAACGCCGGAGTCCTACTGGGAAGCTCTGAGGAAGACCCACGAGTCGCCTTCGAATGTCGGCAGGTAGGCACCGCTGAGGTGGTCTTCAAGGCCGCCTGGGACGCCTAGCTCCTGTGAAGAAGAGTCAAAGGATTGCGATGGCGTCGGCCGAGGGAACTCGACCTTGAGAACTGGGGCGAGAAGTCGAGTAGTCGTGGAGGCCCCTGCGTCGTCTGCGAACCTCGGTTCGGGTTTTGACGTCTTCGCCATCGCGCTGAAGCAGCCGAAGGACAGGCTGACGCTGGAGAGTGCACCTGGAGGCGTCTCGATAACGGTAAGAAGAATCGGCGGATTGCCAGGGTCTCCTGAGGAGAATGTGGTCGGGGCCGTGGCGAAGGCGGTTATGGCAGACAATGGTGTCAAAGGCGGAATCTCGATGCTCCTCCGCAAGGGGGTGCCCGTCAGAGCAGGCCTCGGGAGCAGCGCAGCTTCGTCAGTTGCAGCGGCCGTAGGCACCAGCGTCCTAATTCGGTCTGAATCATCAGGTACGCTGGGATCGGCGAGCGGCTCGCCTCGGGCAAGGCTCACTACGACAACGTCACAGCGTCGCAAGCTAGTGGCTCCCGGCGGCCGAGCCGCTTAAATAGTTGCAAAGTGACTTTGTGACCATGGCTACGGTCAAGGTGAGCAAGAAAACCTACAGAGAGCTAAACGAGATTGCCGGGAAGTTGAGAGCACGCCTGCGAAGACCTGTCTCAGTCGACGAGGCGATAGAGTTCGCGATGAAGCAGAACAGGCTGAAACCCAGCGATTTCGCGGGAAGTCTCTCGTTGACGAATGAGGAGGAAGCGCAGATCTCGAAGAGCCTTGAGGAGTTCTGGTCCAGATGGAAGTTCCCAAGAAAGTAGTGCTGGATACGACCGTCATGATACGGCATCTGAGGGGAAAAGAGCCTCGGTTGATGAGCGAGCTAGAGAGTAGAGCAGAGCCTGCCACCACAATCATCAACGTCTTCGAGCTATACCACGGCGCTCACAAATCGAGGGAAGTCAGGAGGAACCTTTCCGCGGTAAAAGGTTTCCTCTCCACGCTCGAAGTCCTCACGATGGACGATGCCTCTGCGGAAAGGTCGGGGGAGGTGCTAGCCAAGCTCGAGCGTGAGGGAAGGGCGATTGACCCGAGGGACCTCTTCATAGGATGCGTCGCGATCGAGAACGGCTACGCGATTGTGACTGACAACCGGGAACACTTCGAGAGGATCCCGGAGCTTCTGGTACTTGCCCCCTCGGAGTTCGGGTAGGTTCGCATCCAACCGTATACTTTGTGTTATCCATTGACTCGACCGACGCAACTCACACATCAATGGACGCGGAGGGCGAACGCGGCTGTGAGGGCGGTCCACGCACTCGCGGTCGCAGGGAGCAGAGCTAGATGAAGCGGCGGGTCGTAGTCGAGGCGCCGGCGTCGTCTGCGAACCTCGGGTCGGGCTTTGACGTCTTCGCTGTCGCGCTGAGACAGCCCAAGGACGGGCTGACGCTGAAGCGCGCACCCAACGGCTTCTCGATAACAGTGAGAGGGGTCGGCGGAGTGTCCGAGGCTCCAGAGAAGAACGTTGCCGGGGCCGTGGCGAGGGCGGTCATGGCAGACTGGGGGGGTCAAGGCCGGAGTCTCGATGCTCCTCCGCAAGGGGGTGCCCGTCGGAGCAGGCCTCGGGAGCAGCGCGGCGTTGTCAGTCGCAGCCTGTCGGCACGACCACCAGAGCGTGAAATATATGCTTAAATATCTCGTATTACATGTATTACCATATGGCCAAGGAAGTCTTGACGGTCAGAGACGTTGATGAAGAGATGTGGAGGAAATTCAGAGCCAAGACAGAGGAGGAAGGCCTGAAAACCGGGCAGGCCCTGAACGAAGCTCTCGACATCTGGATTAAGGAGAAGGAAAGAAAGAGGGAGCGTCCCGACCCGCGCAATTTCCTCAAAGTAGAGGGCATCATAAGAGCTGAAAAGCGCGTCAAGTGGAGTGAAGAGATAGACAGGGTCCTCTACGGCGAAGAAAAATGATCTTCCTCGATTCGAGCTTTCTGGTCGCTTTCGGGGTCGATGGCGACGCTAACCACTCCAGGTCAGTGGAAGTGATGCGCGACATCGTCAATTCAGCTTATGGTCCCCCGGTGATTTCAGATTATGTCTTCGACGAGACCACAACGGTGACCTTCCTGAGAACCAAGGAACTCAAGAAGGCAAGGGTGGTTGGCGACGCCATGCTGAAAGCTTTCCGCATGTTGAAGGTTGATGATGAAGTATTCCGAAGGGCATGGCAGGAGTTCAGAAGTCAGAAGGGAACAAGATACAGCTTCACGGATTCCACCACAGTCGAGCTGATGCGGCAGAACAACATCAGGAACATAGCGACATTTGATAGGGAGTTCCGAGGTTACAGGGAGTTGGTCGTTGTAGGAGAGTAGCAAGTCAGTCCACAACACTACAGAAAGGGAAGCAAAAGTCGCCCCCTACTACACGACAGGACTCTGGTACGACATCGGGACGATAACCAACTACGAGAAGCTCAACTCAGAACTCAGAGACGGCACGCTGTCCTTCATGGGAAGTCAGGAAGCGTCACGTTCATGATACCGTCAAAGGTGTCGCAATCAAGATGCTTGGCCGCAAAGTAGAGTTGGACCACATGCGCTCGGATTGACGCCAGGGATTGCCATGAGTCAAAGGATTGCGATGGCGTCGGCCGAGGGAACTCGACCTTGAGAACTGGGGCGCGAAGTCGAGTAGTCATAGAGCTCCGGTCCGAACCAGTCAGCTGAGGTGCCCCGCTTCTACCTGCCGCCCTCGCCGAATTCCGCGAGATGTTTCACAGAGTCGGTCGAGGCCTTCGCTACGACCTCGGCGTCGGCTGTGTACATCACTCCGTTCCTCGCGGCTGCGAGGGCGACGTAGGCTGCGTCGTAGACCGTTATGCCAAGCCTGTAGGCTGTTTCCACGGCCGAGCTCGCAAGGCCTCCTTCAAACCTGTGGATGGTGAGCTGAAGGTTCTCCAGCGCCTCGATGCTGGACTTCGCCTCGTCCGACCCGTACCGAGGGTTATACCTCAGGGCGTTCGCCACTTCGTATATCATTAGGGAGGGGGCTTCCAGCTCCACCTTGCCTTCGAGAAAGCTCTGTCGCAGCGCGAGCGCCTTGTCGCGGAGTGGTTCCTGGCTGAACCACTTTACCGCTACGCTCGCGTCGAGTATGAGAACCTCTTCCGCCGCCATTCTATCACCTCGTTGCTCCCTACCCAGCCAGACGCCCCGCCGAGCGTCGCAAGCCTGTCCATCTCCTGCGCCGCTAACTTCATCCTGTCGAAGTCCCTCTCCCGATTCTGCTTCGATTCTTCTTCCCGCACTGTGCTTTCCAAGGTGCGTCTCAATAACTCGCTCCAGTTGATATGCGCCAATCTTGCCATCCTCTCCTTGAGCCTCTTGCTGACCCTGAACGTGACTATATCGTCCATCCGTCGCTGTAATACAATGCTGCTTGATAAGTATTACGAAGGGCACCGAACAGAACAGACCTCGGTCGGGTCGACTCCAAACGTCCTACTGCGCTACCTCTATCGCCCTGAGGAGTGCCAGCACACCTGCCTTGCCTGCGCGTAGCACAAGATAGGTCCTATCGACGGAGTCGCCCAGACGGGCTAGGACGCCTTTCACATCCTTTTCATCCTGCACCCCTCTGTCAGGCCGGCTCAGCTTGCTGACAATGAAATCCTCCGGAGAAACCAGCCAGACGCCCACGGAGCCTATCTTGGTCCTCCTCCGCCTTCTCAGAGTCTCGGTATCCCATTCGATGCCGTCAGGGCTGAGCCAGAACTCGACCTCGAGCCCGGTCCTCTCATCCCTGAAGAGGTTCACAGGATTAGAGAAGGAAGCCACACCCGGCTCGAAGCCAGACTTCTTGGCCGCTTCTACGAATGAGTCGAACTTCTTGTTGCCATTGATTCTCACGGCCACATCGAGGTCGAGGGTGGTCCTTATGGGTCCGTAGGAGGGCAGCGCGAAGCCTCCTATCACCATGTACTCTATTCCCTCCTTCTCAAGGAAGGTAATAGTTCTAAGCAGAAGGTCCTCGAGGGTGCTCGGCAAGCGCGTTCAGCTCCAAGAAGAGTTTGTAAGGGGAGACACCTCTGGCCGCAAGCCGAGTAGCGTAAGTCGCATTAGCGACTGCCATTCGAAGGTCAGACCTTCGGCTCTTCAAAGTCTTCAGCCTCAAGGCCTCGTAAGCGTCCAGATACTCTATTCCCAGGGGAGTCGCCCTAATCAGCTTCTTCGGCCTCCCCGCCCTTCGCGTGCGGACCGTGTCGATGTCGAGGAGACCTTGCTCATGGACCTCAGCGACCATCCGGGTCAGCTTCGAGGGACCGACGTGAAGATCTCTTGCCGCGCGGGCAACCCCAGCCCTCGGCGTGGAGAACAGCCTGAGAAGGGCCGCAGTCGAGGCGAGATTATCTTCTGACATGGAAATTAATATGGCCTCACGTGTATTTAAGCATTGGCAACTGCGCCAGGAGGAGGCCCGCCCGTGGGAGACACCCAGCTCAACGCATAACTTGAATGGTCGTCTTTCCTCCTATCCATATTGGAATCTGAAGTGGTAGAAGTTGGCGCGGGAGCCCTCGGCGTGACAACGGCGTACTGGCTGAGCGAATTCTTCGAGTGCTCGGCCGCGCCCGTCGACAAGGACAACGCAGCGGCCCCGGCAAGCGCAGCTGGCTGTGAAGTCAAAGGATTAAGATGGCGTACGCCGAGGGAACTCGACCTTGGGAGCAGGCGTGAGAAGTCGCGCAGTCGTAGAGGCCCTGCGTCGTCTGCGAACCTCGGGTCGGGCTTTGACGTCTTCGAAGTCGCGCTGAGGCAGCTGAGGGACGGGCTGACGCTGGAGCATATGTCGAATTGTACTCTCGATCTCAGCGAGCCGAGTCGGACGAATGGCAGCTGGATTCTGTCTGCGCCGGAGTTTATAGTAGCAGAGTTTATTAGATACTATGAAGACTACTATTAACCATGCCCCGCACGAAAGTGACCAGAAACAGGCAGGTCACCATACCAGCCGAAATAGCTTCCAAGGCGCACATAAGTGAAGGCGATATACTCAATGTGGAAGTGGTGGACGAGCGTGTCATTTTTCAGAAGGCGAGGGACGAATTCCCCGTCATCAGGGCAAACAGGACAAACAGGAAATTGACTGACGATAAGATTGAGCGGCTGATAGCAGAAGCGGCAGCAGAGATATCAGGATGACCGCAGAGGCCGTGGTCGACACCAGCGTGCTCGTCGATGCCATGGTCGAGGGGGCACAGAAGCATTCGCAGGCGAGAGAGCAGCTAGCTGGCCTAGCAAAGATCACGATACCAAGCGTTGTGCTGTACGAATTGGTCTGGGTCCTCAGCAGGCTCGACGTGGGACCGGAGGCTGCCCTCAGCGCAATCGAGGCCTTAGTACGAAACACGAAGGTAGTCATCGCCACAGATGATGGTGGTGTCTCCGTGAAGGCCATGAGGCGGGTGGCGAACGAAAAGACGAAGCTCTCGAACTTCGACGACAAGGTCGTGCTCGAGACTGCTCTGAAGTCCGGGCTGACTCTCATCACATACGACAGGGAGCTTGACAGGGAATGGAGGAGGGCCGCCGGTGAGGCTCGACGTCGAGGGTGACTAGACGACGCGCCGCAACCGTGTGGTCGTGGAGGCACCCGCATCGTCGGCGAACCTAGGGCCCGGGTTCGACATCTTCGCTCTCAGCCTGAGGGAGCCGAGGGACAGGCTGACGTTGGAGCGAGCTCAGAGCGGAGTCTCCATATCAGTGAGGGGGTCAGGAGGGCTGCCCGAGACTCCGGATCAAAACGTGGCTGGGGCCGTGGCGAGAGCGGTCATGGCAGACCAAGGAATCAAAGACGGGGTTTCGATGCTGCTCACCAAGGGGGTACCTGTCGGAGCCGGCCTCGGAAGCAGCGCCGCTTCGTCAGTTGCAGCCGCTGCAGGCACCAGCGCCCTATTCGGTCTGGACCTCCAGCCGAGGGAGATCATCCGCTACGCAGGACTCGGCGAGCGGCTCGCGTCCGGCACGGCTCACTACGACAATGTCACTGCCTCCTATGCCGGGGGCTTCGTGATCGTTGGCAAGGAGTTCGACTACGTCAAGATGGAGCCGCCTCGGTCGCTTGCGCTTTGTCTCGTCACTCCAAACGTTGAGCTGCCGGAGAAGAAGACGAAGTACGCCCGCTCCCTCCTACCCAGAAGTGTCTCGCTGAAGACAATGGTGGACGTCACGAGGGCGGCGAGCCTCATGGTTCACGGATTCGCGACAGGAGACATCGGGGAGATCGGGAAGGCGATGGCCGTGAGCCCGGTCGACGAGGCGAGGGCGAAGATGATCCCAGGCTTCGAGCGCGTGAGGAAGGCCGGCCTTGCTCGCGGGGCCACCGGGGTCTGCATCAGCGGGGCTGGCCCGACCGTCCTCGCGGTCAGCGACAAGAGGAGGAGCCAAGGTGTCGTGAAGGGAATGGTCGGCGCGTTCAGGTCTGGGGGCATAGAGAGCAGTGGTTTCATTACGCGCGTGGGCGGCGGCTGCAGGGTGGCTGAGAGGTAGCATCTGGCTCGCGCCTTCGGGGCGATGTCTTTGAAATCGAGGCTCCAGGAAGGCAGGCCGAGCTGCCACGACCGCCCGTAGCCCCCTCCTGAGTATCTTCGATGGTGTCCAGAGGGCTCGACCCGCCTCCGAATGTACCGCATCCGGCCGGGAACGAGGGTATCCCTGCCACCTGAGACCGCGGTGCTTTTATAGCGCTATAACTATGACACTACGGAATGCCCACGACGATCCAGGTGAGCGACGAGACAAAGAAGCTCCTTGACTCGTTGAAGAAAGAGAGACGCCTCAGGAGCTATGATCAGGTCATAAGTGGGTTGGTGAGGCCTCTGTCTGGGATTCCGAAATCGATCTTCGGCGCCTGCAGGGGTTCCCGGCGCTTCGAACGGGAGAGCGAGAAGGAGCATGAGCTCTAGCTTCGTGATAGACACGTACGCATGGGTCGAGTATCTCTTGGGGTCGAGGGCGGGCGAGGCTGCGAAGCTGTACATCGAGAGCGGGGCGGCGTTCACGCCCTCCGTGGTGCTCGTCGAGTTGAAGAGGTGGTATCTTCGGGAGATTGAAGCCAGGCGGCGAAACGAGCGCGAGATGCACTCCCACCTGGCATTCGTCGAATCGAAGACCAGCGTCGTCCCACTCGATTCCGCCCTGGCTCTCAAGGCTGGCGAGACGGACTTCTTGATGAAGAAGAGGATTAAGGGCTGGCCTGTCGCGGATTCGATAATACTCGCCACAGCGAACGCCAAGGCCTCCAAGGTAGTCACGGGCGACCCGCACTTCAGGCCCCTCGACGAAGTCGTCTACATCGGCTGACGCGCCCGGAGGGGTTGGGGCCAAGAAGGCTAGGGAAGGAACCCTCCCGCTAGGGGGCGTGGTTGTTATCCCTTATGGATATGTTTTTATCGCGCAGAATCCCGCGCACGGCACATGGACGCATTGGCACGGCTATTCGGAAGCTCGACCAGGGCGAACCTAATCAGGGCCATGGCTCTTTCCGATGCGCCACTCACAGCGTACAGAATCGCCCGAGCGTACAACATGAATGTGGCCAAGGTCTACAGGGAGATGAAGAACATGGTGGACCTGGGGTTGGTGGAGGTCTCGGGCAAGGAGAGAGGCGTCGAGTACAGACTCGTCCAAGAAGATTTGAAGAATCTAGCGATGAAACTGTCGCCAGGGTTCATCAGCCTCGAGGCGTGGAAGGGCGAAGGAGCAAGGAGATTCAGGTTCAGGGCAGGGTTGGGAGGCCTGCCCGGACCCCGACCGATGAGAGCAGCCGGACGGGAGTTCCCAAGTCCGGACAGGCTGCCGGGCGAGCTCGAGACCCTTGCCAGGCTGGGCAGGAAGGCTTTCGACTCCAAGTACGGGAAGCCGGGGCAGAAGAGAATTGGCACCGTATGAGCGCGTAAGACGAGTGATCAGGGGGACAGACAACCCCACAGAGAGGAAGGTAAGGTTCGTGGCCCTCCTCACTGCCAGCCTGCCGAAGAAGCGTACCAGACCTGTGCTTTCAGGTGGCTCGGCAATCGAGGTGTATCTCAGCGGCGCGCTAACGACCGGCGACATGGACATCATCTACGATATCAAGGGATTGGAGCGGTTGCTGAAGCAATGGCACTTCGAGCGGTCATTCAGGAGTTGGATTAACGACGAGCTGGGCCTCGCTGTCGACGCGGTGGGGGATTCCTTGAGTGGCTCGTACGACAAGACAACCACGATAGTCACGAGCTTTGGACCAGCGACTGTGATCGGGAAGGAAGACCTCATATTGAAAAGGCTGGCATCCGCGAAGCATTGGAAATATCCCAGTGACATAGAGCAGGCATATCTCTTGGCGAAGGCTTACGAAGATGAGGTGGACTGGAACTACGTTGATGAACGGGCAAAGGAGCAAGGGACATCCGATTACTTGAGCAGGCTAAGACGAATGTTGAAGCGAGGCTTTGCGCGTCGGGTGGGTACGGGGAGCCCGCGGCGCAGGTAGGGTGGGGCAGCCTATTGGTCAAGCGCTGGCAGATGAGGTGCATCGGATGCGGGAAGGAGTGTGGCACAGAACTTCCCGATTCGCACTGTCCGAGCTGCGGCGACCTGCTGGAGATAGTCCTCCGCGGGAGGGCGCCGACGAGGAAGTCGCTCTTCGGTACGAAGGGGCTGGGAATCTGGAGATTCAGGGACGCACTCCCATTCGCCTCCGATGTCGAACCGGTCTCGCTGAGCGAAGGCAACACGCCTCTGGTGAGGCTCAGCAACATCGGCTCTGCGACAAGAATCAAGAACCTCTACGCGAAGAACGACGGGCAGAACCCGACGGGCTCTTTCAAGGACAGGGGGATGACATCGGCCGTCACTAGGGCCAAGGAGCTTGGAGCGGAGGCCCTTGTGTGTGCCTCGACGGGCAACACGGCAGCCTCGCTGGCCGCCTACGCCGCGAGGGCCAGGATGCCCGCCGTGGTCGTCGTGCCGAAGGGAAACGTGGCCACAGGAAAGCTCAGCCAGGCATTCTCGTACGGGGCGAGGGTCTTCGGGGTCGAGGGGAACTTCGACGATGCATTGAAGGTCGTCTTTGAGCTGGTAAGGCAGGACAGGCGGTTCTACCTCGTGAACTCGGTCAACCCGTTCAGGATCGAGGGGCAGAAGGTGGCGACGTACGAGGTCTACGAGCAGCTCGGTGCAGTGCCCGACTACGTTGTCCTTCCCGTCGGCAACGCCGGGAACATAAGCGCGATCTGGAAGGGGTTCAAGGAACTTCGAGCCTTCGGAATCACAAGGTCACTTCCGAAGATGGTAGGCGTGCAGGCGGAGGGTGCGGCACCCTTCGCTGAGGCCCTGTCGAGACGGGAGGACTTGAAGCCCTGGAGAGAGCCCCGCACTGTAGCTTCCGCCATCAAGATAGGAAACCCGGTCTCCTGGAAGAAAGCCCTCGCAGCGGTGAAGGAATCGGGCGGGACCGCGACTACGGTATCCGACAGGGAGATACTCAACGCAAGGCGGGAGCTGGGAGAGAGGGAGGGACTCCTGGTGGAAGCAGCCAGCGCCGCTCCCTTCGCCGCCTTGACGAAGCTCAGCCTGCCCGCACAGGCAAAGGTAGTCTGCATTGCGACAGGGAACGGGCTGAAGGACATCGCAGACCATGCAATCGGGATCAACATCGAACCCGCAGAGGATGCACTCTCCATAGCGAGGGCCCTGGGCTGAACTACGGCCCGCCGTTACCTCCTCGGGACACTGTGCCTGATCTCTCCATCATGCCCCGACAACTTTGCAGAGCTGGAAATGGGAATCAATAAATACTCGGAGTAAGATATATCTTACTAGTGATGGAAGATGACGCTTGAACTGACAAGACTTTCGGAGAGGGGCCAGATAGTCATTCCGACAGAGCTCAGGAAGAGCATGAAGCTCAAGGAAGGGGAGAGGTTCATAGTGACAGGTCTGGGCGACACGATAATTCTCAGGAAACTTGAGTTGTCGCAGGAGAGGCTCAGGCTGAAGAAGCTGATCAGGGAATCGAGTGAGAAGGCGAGAAAGTCAGGTTTCACCGAAGAAGAATTAGAGAAGCTTATAGAGAAAACCAGAAAGGTAAGCTGATGAGAGTCGTTCCCGACACCAATGTCCTGGTGTCGGCGTTCATCTCGAAGCATGGCATCTCGGCGAACATCCTTGACATGGCCGCAACATTCGAAGAGATAACGCTCGTACTTTCCGACGAGATCTTGGAGGAGTTCGGGGACGTGATGGCAAGGGGAGAAGTAAGGGAGAGGTTCGACTACACCGCAGGTGAGATCAAGGATTTCAAGCGCGCGATCAGGAGCGTTGCAGATGTCATCAGTGTAGAATCGAACTTCCGGGCTATAGAAGAAGATCCAGAGGACGACGTGGTGTTGAACACCGCCTACGATGGGAAGGCTGCTTACGTCGTGTCTGGAGACAGGCATTTGCAGGATTTGAAGAAGTTCAAGGGCATCCGGATTGTGAGCCCAAGACGATTCATGAGGATAATAACCAGAAAGTTTGGGGAGCTGATAGTACGATGGAACGACCTCGAATGAGTGACGAGCACTGCTGATTCTTTGGAACACAGGCGTCCGATTCTTCCATCGCATCCCGACGACTTGGACTCGGTACTCTCGCTTCGGCCATCTGGATGGAATACCCGGTCTCCGGGAAGGAGGCCCTCGCCGCGGACGAACCAGTCCCCAAGCCCCAGACGAGGGAGCACCTCCAGGCGCTTCAGATGCTCGGGATGAGGCTGTTATCGCGATTCCCTGCCCCGTTGTGAACATACAAGCGCTTCCTGGCGGTCACTCTGCCTTCGCAGACGTACGCAATTGCTCCAGCACGGCCGAGGCAAGGATGCGGCCCATTAGCGTCTGCCTGGAAACACCCTCCTCTTCGGCCTGCTTGTCCAACAAATCGATGAGTCGGCGGTCGATTCTGAGAGGGACCAGCTTGGTTCCTTGAAGTGTGCGGGGGCGCCCAACGGGGTTTCCAGAGGGAAGGGTGAGGTTCTTCGTCGCGGTCCTGATCCTGACTCTGAGTTTCCCAGAGTACAGCCTTACTCTGGCACTTACATCCTGCATCTTATCAAATTCAACGAGTTTCCACCTTTCTGCGTTCCTCCCAGCGATGAAAAGAAAGAGCACGTTGTCCATGTGTGCCAGCGCTTTCAGCTTGCCCATCTGGACATAGTACATGACCGCTATCTTCTCGCTGAGGCTTCCTTTGACTTCGATATAGTGAAGTTTGCCATCCTTCATCGCCGTCAAGTCGTAAGGCGCCATCTTGGGACCATCCCGTATGTCCGCGAACCCAAGGTCCGCGAGGACGGTCTTGGCCTTTCGCTCAAAATGCTCGCCGATTTCCATAGTTGTCCAACTCCAGGGCCGGTCGCCGTCCAACCGTCAGACACCTACATTCATCTACTTTTTGATATCATAAACACCACCCCCATCCAAGAGACGAGCCGAACTTGAAGGCTCGAGAGCTCCGGGATGCCCCAATGCATCGATTGCATGGCGGGTCAGAGATTAGCCAAGTGAAAGTATAAGTGGTAGTTAAAAGTATAACCTGAAGTATGAAAATGAGGATGCGAGTAGGCGAAAAGGGACAGGTTGTCATCCCGAAAGATGTCAGGGAGAAGGCTGGGATCCGGGAGGGAACCGATGTCACGGTCGAGTTCAGGAACGGGGAAGTGGTTGTCAGGAGGCTCGGGGCTCCGACGGAGAACTACGTCGATTACTTCTTGAGCACGTATTCCAAGAAGCTGGACCACGAAGTGGATGTGGAAGAGATTCTGGAGGAAGAGCATCTTGAGCGCTTCAAGCGTCTACGTTGATTCGAACGTCTTCATCGGCCCGGTCCTCTATGGAGACATCGGAAGGGCACGGGCGGCGACGAGGGTCCTCCGCTATATCGAGCAGGGGAGAATCGTGGCATACACTTCCGTCCTGACTTGGGACGAGGTGGTCTGGGTGGTACTTAGGACCGTGGGCAAGGCGGATTCCTTGAGCGCGGGGAAGAAGCTACTGCACTTTCCGAATCTGAGGTTCGTACCAGTGACCGAGGAGCTCCTGGTCCGCGCCCAGAAGCTTGTGGAAGATCATGAATTGGCCCCCAGGGATGCGGTCCACTGCGCGTCAGCCATGAGCAAGGGAGTTCAGGTCGTCATCTCCGGCGACGCAGACCTGGACGCGGTCCCCGGCTTGAAGAGGGAGAGTCCCGAGGCTTTCAGACCGAAGAGCTGACCGAAAGGCGGCGTTCTGCCTCATGAGCAGTTGGGCTTAAATAAGTGGGAAGAATTGCAGTAATGTGGGAACAATGCCAAGGCCGAAGGGCGTCACCACCCTCGACGACAAGTACAGGCTGGCCATCGGATGCGATGCTGCCAGGGCCTCTGGCCTGCGCAAGGGCGAGAAGCTCGTGGTCGTTCCATTCAGGGGAGGCTTCATCGTTGAGAGCAGCCGTGGGAGGAAGTTCAGTGAGAGCCTCCGGGGCTTCGCCTTCAAGGAGGAGAAGCACGAAGCCTCAAGCTACCTGAAGACGGTGATCAAGACTGCCGGTGCTTGACACGGTTGTCCTCTTCGCAGCCAGCGACCCCTTGGACAAGCATCATGAAGACGCCGTAGCTCACCTCTCTTCTGCAGTGGACGACTTGGTAATTGCTGGGTCAGCCATGTTTGAGTTCGACCTCGTTCTCAAGAGCAATGGGTTCTCTCCTTCGCAACGGAGGACTGTGTTCCTGAGTATGGCCGCGGAGTTCCCATCTTCGATTCAAGCTGTTGGTTCGGTGACCGCACCCATCCTCTTCACGGCGGCAATCCTTCAAGAGGTGCACGGCCTCGATTACTTCGACGCTCTGGTCGCGGCGGAGGCGCTAGCACGTGACGGTAAGGTGGTCTCGACTGACAGAGAGTTCGACAAGATTCGCGGGCTCGAGAGGCTTCCCCTCAAGGCGGATAGAGCTCGCGGGTGAGGTAAACACTCAGAGCCTCGCCGCGTTTAAAAAGGGCCGAGGTCGAACGCGATTCTCTTGTCAGAACAGAGGTTGGTTGCCGATCCGGGACTACAAAGACCTCTTCTCCCGAAGCAGCCTGAGGTCAACATCGGAAGCGCAGGTCACGTAGATCATGGTAAGACCACGACGATCCAATCGATTACGGGAGTGTGGGCGAGCGCCCACAGCGAGGAACTGAGGAGGGGGATCACGATCAAGGTCGGATACGCAGACGCGGCTTTCTACAAGTGCGCCCACACACCTGCGCCGGCCAACTACTCGACGAGCCCGAAGTGCCCCGTCTGCGGCAAGGAGACGAAGCTGCTGAGATCCGTAAGCTTCGTCGACTGCCCCGGCCACGAGTCCCTGATGACGAACATGCTCGCTGGTGCTTTCCTGATGGACGGCGCTCTTCTCGTGATAGCTGCGAACGAGCCTGTTCCCAAGCCCCAGACGAGGGAGCACCTGCAAGCTCTCCAGATGCTCGGGATGAAGCGGATAGTGGTAGCCCAGAACAAGATCGACCTTGTGACCGACGAGGAGGCGAAGAAGAACGAGGAGGCGATCAAGGCGTTCATCGCGAACACGGTCGCTGCAGACGCGCCCATCGTGCCGATCTCAGCGCAGCAGAAGCTGAACATTGACGCTCTGATTGAGGCGCTCGAGGAGGTCATCCCGACGCCGAAGAGGGACCCGAAGGCTGACCCGCTGATGTACGTGGTCAGGAGCTTCGACGTCAACAGGCCCGGAATGGGGATAGAGTCGCTGTCGGGAGGGGTGTTGGGCGGGAGCCTCGTGAAGGGAGAGCTGCGCGTCGGCGAAGAGGTTGAGGTCAGGCCGGGGATGGTCGATGAGAGGAGCGGCAAGTACGTCCCGATAATCACCAAAGTTTCAAGTCTTCAGACCGGCGCAGGAGACACGGACAGGGTGGGACCCGGCGGCCTCATCGCCGTTGGCACCCATCTTGACCCGACGTTCACGAAGGGCGATCAGATGGTCGGAAGCGTGATTGGGAAGCCAGGAACCCTGCCGCAGACTCTGGAACACCTGACGCTCGACCTGGACCTCTTCGAGACGGCGGTTGGTTCCGCTGAGCTTGTGAAGGTGGACAAGGTGAAGCCGGCGGAGAACCTCAGGCTCAACCTTGGCACTTCGTCGTCGCCTGCGGTCGTCACGTCTGCGAGAGGCGACGTCATCGAGGTAGACCTGAAGAAGCCGGTCGCGATCGAGACAGGGATGCGGGCGGCGGTCAGCAGGCGCATAGCAGAGAGGTGGCGCCTGATAGGCTCGGGCCTGCTGAAGTAGCATTCGCGCAGGCAGAGAGTCTCCTGGTCAGCCGACAGGGTCTTGCACATCGAGCCAGTCTATCTTCTTCAGCGCCGAGTCGTGCGTCATTATCCTCTTCCACCCGAACTTCTTCATCGAAGCGAGAAGGGTGGCGTCCCTGCCGCCGACCCCGAAGTGCGAATTCATCGCCAGTTCCCCGACGGAGTCGAGCAGGGTGCCGTAGTCGAAATCCGCCACGACCATCGGGAAGCCCAGGAATTCCGCGACCTTCGACTGGCCCTTGACTGGCCCGAGGTTTCTTATCAGGAAGTGGGCCACCTCCATTGCTATGACTGTGTTGACACCGATCTGTTACGATTTCAGAGCCCTGTCCATGACCGCGCTCACGCGGGCGTGTTCCGGGGCGTCCCCGTCGTAGTAGGCCCAAGTGTTCGAATCAATTATGAGGATGTCTCGCACCCCAGATTTCTTTGAGTCTCTCTGGGCTGACCTTGGACCCGGAGACGCACCCCCTCATCTCCCTGATGAACTCCTCCGTCGAGACATAGGGTCTGATCAGAAGTCCATCGTCCTTCACTTCAACGCGGAGTCTCTGTTCTGGCCGCAGCTTCAGCTTGTCCCTGATCTCATGAGGGATGACAATCCTCCCCCTTTCATCAATCGTCGCCTCGCCCATCCGGTTTCCCATCCCACTAATGTCCCTATGAGCATATTAGGGCTTCCCTGCAACCGTTCTCCCTGCTGCGCCTTCACTGTGAAGTTGAATTAGTGCGCGCAAGCTGGTTCAGGAGTTGAAGGGCAGTCGGTTCGTCGTCTTTGACAGCAGCTTCCTGATGGCCGTCGTCGAGAGGCCGACAACGTGGTTCGAAGACATGACGCAGGAGTTAGGCTCTTTCCAGCCCGTCGCTCTCGATTGCGTCCTAGTGGAGCTCAGGACAATCTCAGGGAAGGAGTGGCGCAGGTCGAAGGTGGCACGCGTGGCGGAGGAGCTAGCCGGGAGCTTCCGGACTGAGAGATGCGAAGGCGGGAGCGTCGACGACTGTGTCGTGGGCTACGCCAGGAAAAGCGGGGCCGTCGTGGCCACAGTCGACAAGGAGATGATCGTGACCCTGAAGCGTTTGAAGCTGGAGGTCGTAACTCTCCACAGGGGCAGGGTAGCTCTTGCGTGAGGACGGCCTCGGGGCGCTCGCCTCGGAAGTTGCTGACAGGATTCCGGACAAGCGCGCCCGCGTCATCGAGCTGGAAGTTGAGCGCGGGAACCTCCTCGTGGACCTCCACGGCGAGGGCTACTCCAGGCTTTACGGAACATCCTCCCGCAGGTCGGTCTACGACCTCCCCCATTATACATCGATAAGGTACCTTTACTCTCGGTCGACACAGACCCATCTCCCCCAGTCGTTCGCCGATTGCTGCGTCCTCCTCAGACCGCCTTCGCTCGTCGAGGTGGGGCGCGTCGCCGAGCTCTTGAAGGGGGACGGGTTTGCGTTCTTCCCCGCTCCGGGAGGAGTGCCCGCGGACCAGGTGGCACGGCTTGGCTTACGAAAGGCGGGGGAGGTCGGGGCCGGCGTGGTCTGCTGGGAGAAGTCGGAAAGCGCCACGGGGCAGACGCAGGATGCTGTCAGCATACTGACCTACTCTACGGCTTCCGGCGGGATGGGGGAGTACGCGAGGCTGTTGGTGGCCCGATTCTCCTCCGCCAGGGTGAAGGCGGAGATGGTCGACTCGGCCCGGGACGCGTCCGCGAGCAGCGTCGTAGTCGAGTATGCCAACGGCCTCAGCCGCGGAGGTGAGCTGGTCCGGGATGTGGAGCTGCTTGCTGCACAGGGCAAGAGGGTAGTTGTCAAGGTTCACGACACCCTAGAGCGATTCAAGCCGGAGGAGAGGCTCTGGCTCCAGAGGCAAGCAACCCTCACCTACAGGGCGAACGAGGCAGCCGAGAGGGACGGCGTAAGGCGTTACGTCATCGTACCTCATGCGTCGTACACCAACATGCCGGCCCTCCCATCCAAGGAGGCTGGCGGCCTCGTGATTGGGTCGTTCGGATTCGCAGCCAAGTACAAGCGCTATCCTTTGATCATCAGGCTGGCCCGCAGGCTCCAAGTCCCGCTCAGGCTGATGGTGAGCCTCAACGCTGAGGTCGGAGTGGAGAGGTCGATGACGGCCTTGAAGCAAATCGAGCAAGAGTTCGGTTCTGCGATACCAGGCCCGGGGTCGTACTCGAGCGGCGAGGTCGAGCTGAAGGTCGGCTTCTTTGAGCCAGTCCAGATAGCGAAGGCGATGGAAGAGTGCTCCCACATCGTATTCGCACACACAACGTCGAACCTTCAGAATTCAGGCGTGATGACGATGGCGAAGAGGTTCTCAAGGCCTATCGTGGCGCTTGACTCATTCCAGGCCAGACAGGCCCAGGCCGTAAGGGTGATGTCCTTCTTCAAGGCGCACGCGGTCGGGCGCGCCGTGAAGTCGTTCGGCGCCTCTCTGCTCCACAAGAGGCTCGAGGTCGGCGCGTTGATCAGGAATCTTGAGGGGATTTTGGCCGAGGAGAGCCTATCGAAGGAGTTTCTTGAGTCGCATTTGACTGAGCTGTCGAGGGACGAGGACGGGTTCGAGTACTTGTCCGCAGTGCTCGAGCACCCCCAGTAGCCTGTCGCGCGCCTCAGCGTTTCAGCCTCGAGAACCTCTTCGGGTCGCTCCATCCGAGGAGGAAGTTGGCGCTGAACGAAAGTGACCAAGCAAAGACGGACGGGCTTCTGGAACCGATGGCTGCCACGAGCCCCATGAGCGGGAGAGCGAGCTGCCTTCTCACGAGAGTCACGTCGCCGGGGTCGACGGAGTAGAGCAGCCTCGCGTTCGCGCCGTACCACCTGGCCTTCTTGGAGGATTGGATATCGGAGTGGTGTGTGCCGGCCACCTCCAGAGTCTTGTAGGTCCATCCCCTCCTCCTCATCTGCCTCATGATGTAGATGTCCTCGTAAGCGTTCAGGAAAGGGGGGAGATGCACACCCTCTACCGCCTCCTTCCTGAATAGTGTCGAACCAGCGCTGAACCCGTGCCTGCGCTCCCCCAGCGGGGTTCTTCTGCTCCAGAACTCTGCGTACCTTCCCCTCTCTTCACTCGCGCTCCTAGGGACGTAGACGACGACGGCCCCTACCATCCCCTGCATCAGCTTCAGTGCGTCCTCGTACCAGCCGAACTGACTGTAGACAAGGTCGCTCTCCACCATCGCGAACACCTCAGTCTCGGCGAGGTCGATTGCGAGTTGCCTCGCGTAGCCGAGGCCCTTATCCTCCCGGACGACCTCGCAGTCCTCTCTCTCCGCAATCTTCAAGGTCCCGTCCGTGCTGTCGTGGTCCAACAGTACGACCCTCCTCGCTGGGAGCGCGCGCCTGACGCTCGAGATGCAGTCCTGAAGATGGGCAGCGCTGTTGTAGGTGGGGATGAACACGTCGATCTGGGCAGTTGCCACAGCGATACGCTCAACGAGTCGCCCTTCAGTCTTTCAAAACTCTTCCGCCAGGAATCTGGGACCTACGGCCGACGAAGGGTTTTAACCGAGACCTGAGTCATGCGCCCCAGATGACTGTCACAATCTCGGCGCTGAAGTTGGACTACGTGAAAGCTGGGGGCGAGATTGTCGGGTTCATCAGGAAGACAGTGAAAGAGGCTGGCGCGAAGGGCGCAGTCGTCGGCCTCAGCGGCGGGGTAGACAGCGCAGTCGTGGGCGCTCTCTGCGTGAAGGCGCTCGGGAAGGAACGGGTGGTGACGATCCTGATGCCGTCGGAGTCCACCCCGAAAGAGGACATCGAGGACGCGACAACCCTGTCGGAGTCGTGGGGCGTCAGGACCTTCAAGTCAGACATCTCGCCCATCGCTTCACGATTCTTCTCTGCCATCGACTTGGACGGCGACAAGGTAGCCAGGGGAAATTCACACGCGAGGATTAGGATGACGATGAGCTACTACGTGGCCAACGTGCTGAACCTGCTCGTTGCTGGGACAGGAGACCGATCGGAAGACCTCCTAGGCTTTTTTACTAAACACGGGGACGGCGGCGTCGACTTCCTCCCCATAGCTCATCTCTACAAGAGCCAGGTCCGGGAGCTCGCCGGACACCTCGGGTTGCCGGAGCGCGTCGTGACAAAGCCCTCGTCCCCCAGACTCTGGCCAGGCCACCTCGCGGCCGACGAGCTGCCCGCCGACTACGACACCCTCGACGTCGTCCTCTACTGCCTCTTCGACGAGAAGATGTCCCCGGCGCGTGCGGCTGCCGAATCTGGCGTGGGCAGGGGCATCGTAGACGCCGTCCTCAAGAAGTATAGGGAGTCGGCGCACAAGAGGGCGTACCCGCCAATGGTCAAGCCGTGGTAGGAGAAGGAGCAGTGCCCCGCGGGATGCGCCCGAGGACTGCCCTGAAGTAGCCCCTGACGCGCTTTTCGAAAGAGACGAGGACGCCGAAGTATACCGCCGCGCCGAGGAGTACCAAAAGGAGGAGCCTAGTTCCGTACTCGAGGCCTCCGAGCCCCGACGGGAGCACCGCCACTCCCGCGAAGTGGACGACGACGCCCATCAGGGCTCCGACGGCGACGTATGCAAGAATCGGCCTCGGGAAGGTGAAGGCCACCCTGCTTCTGAGCCTTTCGAACTTGACAGCCACCATCAGCAGCCATGCCCCTAGCTGGGCGAGAGCCCAGTAAGCTGCGAGCAGGCTCAGTGGGACCTGACCTCCTCTTCCAAGGAGCCCCAGCACGAAGACGACAGCAACGTAACCACAAACGAATACGAGGTTTGTCACTGGCACGAACATCAGGTCGCTTCTGATGATGCGCCCCGCCCTGCCTTCCTGCGCGAGGTCCGCAGTCTCCCTCCCAGTCAGCGTCTGGTCTATCACATTGGAGAAGAGCATGATCAAGGAAGAGATTGCGAGGATCACAAGTGCGAAGCTGACGGAGGCATACTCAGGTCTCAAGAGGTAAAGGATCTGGGGGGCGAGCGAGATCACTCCCGCGGCCATCGGGACTCCGAAGAGCATGGAGAACTCGAGTATCTCTCCCGCGAGCTTGTCCGAGTGTCTCCTGAGGAGGGCTGGGTACAGGGCGACCGAGAGGTACTGGCCGTAAGCTATCACGGTCGATATCTGGAAGGCTGCCTGGTAGTATCCGGCGAGAATCGTAGCCCCCTGGGCGAGCGATGCAACGAACGTGTCAGCTATCCCGAGGAGGTAGGTCAGCGTCCCGAGCGACGGGACGTGCCACAGCCCGAGCCACTTCCTTCCGAGCGAGAGGTCGAGCTTTCCCGCCGCCACGGGCCACAGCCTGTACGTCGTGTAGAGGCCTTGGACGAGATAAGAGGCCGCTATCGCTATGATTATCGCGTAGATCCCCAATTTGAATTGGAAGAGGAGAGGATACGCCACGATCAGCTTTGTCGGCTCTGAAAGGAGGAGCGAGTAGCCGTTGACTGCAGGGTCGTAGCCTGCGAGCAGAGCACCGGTCGCCTGAGTCCAGTAAGCTAGGGGCACGAGTACGATCGCGAGCACGAATGCGGCCAGGTTCGTACGGAGGACGTCGTAGCTGAGAAGCGCGAACGCAAGATAGATGACGACGCCAACCAGGCTCGCGAGCTGGTTAATGACGAGCGTCGTCTTCGCGACTGCGGACCCCCTAGCCACCTCCCGAGTCGCCCAGTACGTGACCACGCCGACTGGATAGGCAGAGAACGCGACTATCGTCGTGATCACCTCCCAGAGGCCGAATTGCGCGGGCGCGAGCCACCTCGTCATCATGACGAGGAAGATGAGGCCTGTGAAGACGCTGATTATCCTAGCCGCGAAGACGATTAGCCCCGTCCTACGCGGGCGAACGATAGAGGTCAAGTACGCCCACCCTGCCTTGTTCTGGACGATTATTAGCCAAGTGGGCTCCTCGCCTTCTAAAGATTAATATCGCCCACTTCAAGCGGTGGCCCGTTCCTGACCATTCATGTTTGAGCTTGTGAACCTAGACGACGTCGTCCGCGTTCCCCCAGATCGCTTTGGATCCCAACTAGAGCAGGTCGCGCTCGAGTTGCTGAAGCTGAAGTACGAGAGCACAATCAACCCCGACTATGGGTACCTCATCCTAGTCACAAAGGTGGACGTGGACAAGGTGGGCAAGATCATAGCGGGCGACGGCGCGACGTACCATAAGGTCAAGTTCGAGGTGCTCTCCTTCTTCCCCCTGAAACAGGAGCTCGTTGAGGGCGAGATAGTCGAGGTGACGGACTTCGGCGCCTTCGTGAGGATCGGACCGGCAGACGCCCTCCTCCACCTCAGCCAGATCATGGACGATTACCTGACAAGCGACGTAAAGTCTGGGATAATCACAGCCTCCCAGAGCAAGAAGACGCTCAAGGTGGGCAGCAAGGTGCGCGTCAGGATTACGGCGGTCAGCCTTGGCCGCGGAATCTCCATGGGCAAGATAGGAGTTACGTGCAGGCAGCCGTTCCTCGGCGCGCTCGAGTGGATCGACGACGAGATCACGAAGGCGCAGAAGCAGAAGAAGGCCGAGGAGCGGGCCGAGAAGTAGGTAGTGGGGCATTGAAGGAGCTTGCGTGTAGGAAGTGCAAGATGCTCACCAACGAGAAGACGTGCCCAAACGACGGGTCGACGGAGCTCAGCAACGAATGGTCCGGCCTGATAATCATAATCAACCCCGAGAAGTCCCAGGTCGCGAAGACGCTCGGGATAACGAAGAAGGGCAGGTACGCTCTGAAGGTAAGCTAGCCGCATTGAGCGGGCGGGCTCTGGTAGGTTATCGGGACATTGGTGCTTAAATGCGAACCGCAAGTGAGAGGTCGTCGGTTATGCCTCAGCCGCTGAAAGGCAATCGAATTGCCCATGCCCTCTGGGTGGCAATTCGCCCCAATAGGATGTCCGTGTGTGGTTCGCACGGGAGCGGGAGGCGAGTGAAGCCGTGAAGGGGAACCCGATGACGAGGATGGTAATCCTCGGAGCTGATGCCTCCAAGTTGAGGAGTTGGGTTCATGCCCCGACGACTTGACAGAACCAGCGGGCAATACAGACTCCCTGAGGAGTTGCGCAAGAAGCTCGCGAGACCTCTCGGCAGGCTCTTCAGCCGTGAGGAGATCGAGTCGGGCGTGTTCGCCAAGGCTGTAAGAAACTCGGGCATGGTCGTCTCAGTCGGGGACAGGGTGACGGAGGTGCTTGGAGAGATGGGCAGGGTCCCAGATGTCCAGATTGTCGACGCGAGGGAGAACAGGAAGGCGAGGGAGCCGCCGGACGTCCCGCACGGGCGCCTGATACGAGTGAAGAACCCTGCTGGTTACATAACGGCCGAGGCAATAGAGGGGATCAAGAGGGCGTTCGAGGGGAAGAAGCCTGCCAGGGTGCTGGTTGATGGGGAGGAGGACCTGCTCGCCATACCCGCAGTAGCTCTGGCCCCGCTCCATGCGGACGTCTTCTACGGCCAGCCGGGGGAAGGGATCGTGATGGTCAGGGCGGACGCGTCTGCGAAGGCGAGGGACAGGGCTCTGCTGGCGAAGATGGGAGCCCCCGCCATAATGTAGCGACCGAGGCGAACTTAATTAGCGCCTTCAATCGGGGCTGCGACAGTTGCAAGTGCAGAAGAAAGCCGAGTCAAAGTTGCTGGACAGGACCTACGTTGAGTTTTCAATCGGTGGCAAGGCCGGGCACGTAACTAGGAAGGAAGCAATCGAGCTGCTGGCTAAGGAGATGAACGTGCCTGCAGAGAACGTCGGGCTCGTGAGGCTTGAGGAGCAGTCTGGCACCACGGATGTCCTGGGGAAGTTCTACGTATACGGCTCGGCCGCCTCGAAGAAGCGGACGCACCCCAAGCACCTCGAGGTGAGGATGCTCACCAAGGAGGAGAGGGAGAAGCTGAAGCAGGAGAAGAAGAAGGCGGCTACACCAGCCCCAGCTGAGGAGAAGAAGAAGTAAGCATGTCGAAACAGCAACCTGCGGCACCGGCTCCTGCACCCGCGCCAGTTCCTGCCACTCCGGCCGCGCCTGCGGAGGAGAAGAAGCCGGAGAAGAAGGAGAAGCCGAAGGCGCCCAAGAGAAGAATACAGGTCCACAAGCTGTACAAGGTCGAAGGCGGCTCGCTTACGAGGCTCAGGAAAGAGTGTCCCAGGTGCGGGAGGGGATACTTCATGGCGCAGCACAACAACAGACTGACCTGCGGGAACTGCGGCTACACCACGTACCCGTCGAAGACCTAAGTGTACGCGGCGACTAGGTCCCTGAGCATCTTCGTCATCCCCGGCGAGAGGAATGGTCTGAAGGGCCCGAGATAACGCGCGCTACCTGCCCTTGTCAAAGCGTCCCTTTCTCCCTTCGCCGCGTACCCCTTCAGAAACGCGTCCGCGACTTCTCTCATCCTCTCCTCCTTCAGAGACAGCTTCGCGGTGTAGTAGAGGAACTCCGCCAAATCCCACGCCTTGTCGCCTCCTTCGATAGTCTGCTCTAGGTCCGTGAGGTAGAGGCCGTCGTCGGACACGACCACGTTGCTGGCCTTCGCGTCTCCGAGGGCGACTCCCGCGGCGTGGACCTTGGCAAGCAGCTCCCCGTAGGATGAGACGCTCTTCAGTCCCTGGCCGCTGCCCCTCAGCAGGCCGTCAATGATTTTGGAGAGCGGGGGCCCGGCGACGAACTCTTTCACGAGGACCCTTTCGTCGGGCGCAACGGCGACGATCGCCGGCGTCTTCACGCCCTTCCCTCTCAACAGCATCGAGGACTGGTACTCCCTTCCCAGCCTCGCAAGGGGGCTCATGTTGAACTTGCGAGCGGCCACAGCCCATACGCCGAGAAGGGCCCACTTGAGGGACCTGACGTCGGAGAAGTTCTTCACGACGAAGGAGCGTTCGCGCCCGGCACTTTTGAACGTCAAAGCGTGCGTCGTCGAGTAGGGCTCGCCCAGGTCGCGCTCCGTGACCTTGAAGTCCTCGAAGCCCGCTATTCTAGCCAGCTCCTGGTTGAGCTTGGAGGCGTTGGGGACGAAGACACCCGCGTCGAGGGTCAGGAGGCTCCTCGGCTTCTCGAGCTCCATCGGCGGTTCCGGCCGTTCCCTCATCCTCCTCAGTTTCGACAGGGCCTCCCTGCGGAAGACGCCCAGCCCCACCCTCCCGGCGTAGCCGTGGACTGCGTAATGCGTCACGCCCCTTGCGGTGAGGGAAAAGAGGGAGAGTACCTTGGTGAAGGAGTCCCCTTTCATCTTCTCAGGAAAGATGCGGACGCCGCCGTCGGCCGCATCTAGGAAGCCCTTGGGCTCGAGCGCTTCGGCCGCCTCCCTGAACCCGGCCACGGAGAACGCCCTGTTCTCCTTCCCGAGGGTGCAGGTGTACGTCCTGACGTAGCTGTAGAGAGCCGGAGGATAGACTGCCGACCTCTTCCGCAGCTTGTCGAAGAGGAAGTAGTCGTAGGGGACCGTCAAGTGGCCGGCGAATTCGCCGTAGTCCGAAGAGAGCTCGAAGAGAGCTTCCACAACGACGCGTTCCTTATACTCGACCTCGGCCCTCCTCAGGAGCTGCTCGTTGACCACAGGCTCGTAGACATTGAGGAGGCGCCCTACCACGAACTCCCCGAGGTACGAAGTCCGAGCGTCGCGCAGCAACAGATCCTCGTCGACGATCAGGGCCGACGCCTCTACCGGCTCCTTGACGTACCTGTACCTCACGCCTGCGCCGAACCTCTTGGCGACCACGATCAGGTCGTAATCGGAGTCGGGCCTCGCGTAGCCTGCGACCTTCGAACCGTATCCGCAGACGGCTACGACGGACTTCGGGTCCACGAGCGAGGAGGCGACAGACCGTAGAGCCTCTCTCTCCGCTTGGTCGAGTCTCAACGCTTCACCCTCTCTTCAATCTGGGCTATCTTCCGCAACACTCCCCCGTCAAAGGCCGACGAGACGACTCCGCCCATCGAGATTCTTACGACGTTCTCGTCTGGGGCAACGAGTCTCATCGGCATCTTCTTGGATATCCAGCCTTCGTCCACCTTCTTGTTCAGGCTCTCGTCTGAGAGCCCGTCCTTGAACTTCCTCTTCACGAGGCTGACGAGCGACCTCTCGCTGAACAGGAGCGAAGGAGGGACAGTCCTCTCGCTGTCCGCGTACGAAGCCTCGAAGAGCGTGCTCGCCTTCTCGTCGCTGACCACGTTGGTGGTGCTGAGCCTCCTGACAAGGTCGACGTAGTGAGTAAACTCGTGCGCGGCCACGGCTTCCAGCGTCCCCTTGCTCGCGAAAGCGACGAGCGCGGCCGTGAACTGAACTATGATGGATAGCTTGCCGGTGGCCGTTGTCGGGATCACGCGCGCGAACAGGACGCCCATCTGGCCGAATTCGACGCCGCTCCTGGACACGGGCAGGACTGGCTCGACGTAGTAGGGCGGATACCTAAGACCGCTGGCCCGCTCGACCCTGCCTACAGCGCCCGCGAGGAAGTTCATCCTCTTGCGGACTCTTCTGGCGATTGGCTTCGGCAGCTTCCCCTGCGCCTCGGCCTGCTCGAGAACCACCAAAGGGTTCACGAATTTCCGAGCCCCGTCGCGTCCTTAAGAGTTTCGGACTTAGTCGACTATTTTGAAAGTCACTGGAGGCGTCTGGCGCGAGACTTCCATGAAGATTTCTGCGTGCATCACGCCTGGCAGCTTGCCGAGAACATCGTAGACGGTCTTGTGGAGTTCGTCGAGAGACTTCCCTCTCAGGTTCGCTATGATGTCGAACCTGCCGGTGACCTCGCGAATGAGCCTCATCCCTTCGATCTTCTCTATCTCAGACACCACCTGCTCCCTCAGCTTGGGGTCGATGTTGAGGCCAGCGATGGCCGAGGCCCTCAACCCCAGGTTGTCCTCGTTTACCTGAATCGTGAACTTCTGTATGATGCCCCTCTTCTGCAGCCGCTTTATCCTGCTGTACGTCACTGAGAGGTTGACCCCGAGCTGCTTGCTGAGGTTCGGAACGGATACGGAGGCGTCTGCGTAGAGAGCAGAGAGAATCTTCATGTCTGTCTCGTCAAGCTTGCTCAGAGATGCAACACCCCGTGAAATTCTTGCAAAATGGACGTATTTTAATCTTCAGGAATCTGGCGGCTTAGGCGCAATTATCGCTGGTTTCTAGGACTGTCTTTCCTGTTCTTCTACCTTCTTCACGTTCACTTGGTATATCTCTTCGGTTATTGTGTTGCCGCGGACGAGTCTCCTCTTCTTGACGCCCTCCACGTCGGAATGGAAACCCACTCCCGCGGTGAGAAGGACGTACTTCTTCCCTCCCCCCAGCACGTCGGAGCGCATCGGGAAGCCGGCCCTGTCGCTTCCTCCAGTGATCTTGACCTTGCCCAGACCGATCGACGAGGCGTCGACCACCTCCCCCAACTTCCTCCCGACGAAAGGCTGGGCCTCAGCGTCCTTGACCTCCTTG
Source organism: Nitrososphaerales archaeon (assembly GCA_032906765.1). Taxonomy (NCBI): domain Archaea; kingdom Thermoproteati; phylum Nitrososphaerota; class Nitrososphaeria; order Nitrososphaerales; species Nitrososphaerales archaeon. Next base: position 48,672 of record JAJTZB010000007.1, on the reverse strand, counting down.
GACTCGGCCTTCCTCGTCTTGGAGTCCGACACGACCAGTTTGAACTGGGCCATTCTCGGACCTCCGAATGTCAGGTGGTTATAAACAGAACTAGAAACGGCCCTGCTAACTCTTAGGGACATGGCGGTTATATGGAAATTGAAGCTCTCTGCATATGCGACTCGTAAAGGCGGTCCGCTTCCGATACAAAGCCTCCAACGAACTCGATTCGCTCTTTGAGGTCTTCCGTCTCATGTGCAACGACGCAATCCGAGTTGTTCTCGGCCACGAGAGGGAAACGGGCGAAAAGGTTAGGAGCAGATTCAAGCTGCAAGAACTCGCGTATCCCCGCCTTAAGGAATATGGCCTCCACACCCACTACATCCTCTCGGCTTGCGAGGTCGCCTATTCGGTCTATCAAAACAAGAACCGAAAAAGCGACCCATACATCAAGCGAGGGTTCATCAAGCTCGACAATGAGTCCTACACTCTCGACCATCTGATTCTTAGAATACCTACAAAGCCGAGGGAGTTCATCTATCTGACCCTTCAAGCCTCGGACTATCACCTCTCGTTCGTCGATGACCCGAGCCTGAAGCGGGGCTCAATCACGCTCACGGGTCGCATCTTGAGCATCGCCTTCTCGAAAGAGACTGCCGAGATTGAGCCCCACGGGCAAATCGGCATCGATGTGAATGAGAGGAATGTAACTTGGTCCGACTCAACGCCTCAAACTGAACAAGTCGATACGTCTGACGTGGCGGAAATCAAGGAGAGATACCGAGAGAACAGGGCAAAGATTGCCCAGAAGACCAAGAGGGACAGGCGGATTCAGCAGAAGCTCCTCGCCAAGTGCGGCAGACGGGAGAGGAACCGAACGATCCAGAAGCTCCACAAGATCAGCATAGCGATTGTGAATCACGCGAAAGACAAAGGCTTCGGCATCAAGATGGAGAGGCTTACCGGAATAAGGAAGCTCTACAGGAAGGGGAATGGACAGGGGAGGTCATTCAGGGGAAGGATGAACTCGTGGATGTTCCACGAGGTCCAGAGACAGATTGAGTACAAAGCCAGGTGGGAAGGAATCCCTGTCACCTACGTTAATCCAAGAGGCACATCCCGTAACTGCCCTGACTGTGGCTCCCGCGTCGTTCCTTTGGCAGACAGGAAGTTGTTCTGTCCTGAGTGCGACAAGACATGGGATAGGGACGTGCTGGCGAGCAAGAACGTCATGGCCTGCGTGGTTCCGCAGGCTCGGCCACCCAGGGGAAGTCGTGACGGGGAACCCCAGACGCAGGAGGACGTGGGCAATCACCTGAGCAGATGGATGGAAGTTGGCTCTGTCCCGAAGAGTCAACAGAACCCTAGAATCCGTAGAGCGGGTCCGACGCTGACCTGATTCCCATAATCTCGTTCAGCGCTTCCAGGTCGTCCTGTGAGAGGGCTGCGAGGAACTTGCCCTTCAGTAGCTTCGCCTCGTGGCTCTTAGGCAGAGTGTAGAGCACGTCGTTCTCCTTGATCTGCCTCCCGAGTGTCGGGCCTTTCACCGAGATCGCCACCTTCTCCCCCATCTTTGCCTCAGCCATGCTCTTTCCCTTGTCCTGGATCTGCTCTATTGTCCCGAGCTCCGCCCCATCCCTGCCCATCAGCCTCAGCTTCGGCCTCAGCTTGCCTGCCAAGATCTCGACGCCGAAGACTGCAGGGTCCTTGTTCCGGAAGAAGTCGCCCGGTATCGCCCTCAGCTTGCACGGCGGCGTGATGGTCGAGAGGGCGGAGCGCTCGTCCTCCTCCCTCTTCTTCGAGGCCCACTCGGAGTAGTTGTCTATCACCTCGTAGATGACCTTCGAAGTGAAGATTGCCACGCGGTCAGCGAATTCTCTCGCGTCCTGGAGGACCTTCGAGTCGAACGCCAGGATGGCGGCGAGGTATGGGTCGTGTTCGCCGACGACCTCTGCGTCGATTATGTCGTTCTTCGAGATGTCACCTATGTCAGACTGCCTCACGGGTATCCCCCTCTCCTCGAGCATCATTAGCAACGCTTCAAGCCCGCCGACAGAGCCCGCCTTCACTATCACTCCCATGTTGTCTGTCCTCACTAGGACGCTCGTCAGGTCTTTTTCCATCTCCGGCTTCAGCGACTGGAACTCCGTCTCGCTGCCGAACGAGGCGACAGATGTGCCTGCGACTACTCCCGCCAGGTCAGCAGAGACTAGCTTCACCCCTGCCGCTGCGTAGACCTCGTGGACAGTCGTGAACTTGTCGCGGGGGTCCCTCATCTCGTCGAGAGGCTTCGGCATGAAGAGCGCCTTGACCTTCGACCTGAAGGCCCCGTCCTTCCTGACGAGTGCTATGCTGTCGCCGACCCTCAGCCTCCCTTCAGTCAAAATGATGTTGGCCGTCTCGCCTATCCCGACCTCCTCCTGCATCTCGAGGATGATGCCCCTGCCGCCGTGCCCCTCTCCGATCAACTGCAGCTTCCCCTTGAGGAACTGCTGGGCCAGCCCGATCAGCATCGCTAGGAGCTCGGGGACGCCCACCCCGTACCTTGCCGAGACGGGCACGATCGAGACCTGCTGGCGGAAATCCTTCACCCTGTAGTAAGCGTCGGACTGAAAGCCGAGCCTCGAGAGCCCGCCGACTACGTTGTAGAGCCTCTCCTCGAGCTCGTCGTTCCACTCGGGCGGCTGCTCCTTGAGTAGCTGGAGCAGCGGCCCCACGCTTCCCTTCCTCCAGCCCTTGATCATGTCGACTTTGTTGAGCGCGACTAGGAATGGGACCTTCCGCTGCTTCAGTATGTCTATGCTCTCGAGCGTCTGGTTCTCCAGTCCCTTCAGGACGTCGACTACGACTATCGCTATGTCAGCCGCTGAGCCTCCCCTGAGCCGTAGGTTCGAGAAGATCTCGTGGCCAGGCGTGTCGATTACGAGAAGGCCTGGTACCTGGAGCTCGCCCCCTGCCTTGTCCAGTAGGGACCCGCTGATGGCTCGGAGTGTTTCCAACGGGAAGAAGCTCGCACCAATCTCCTGCGTGATGCCTCCTGCCTCTCTGGCCTGGACGGCTGTGCCCCTTATCTTGTCGAGTAGGCTGGTGTTATGGATGATTAGACCGTTGGCGAGAAAGTTGTGAAAGTCGTCGACTGTGAAGTCGTAGACCTCCCAGCTTCCGTCGAGTACCTCCAGCCTAGTCACCTGGACCATGGCGAAGTTGCTCAACGCCACCTGAAGCGCCTCGTTCCTGTAGGCGGGTACTACAGATGGTAGCCTCAAGAGGACGTGCTTGCTGAGCCTTTGGTAGGGCTCGAAGCTCGTAAGCTGGAAGCTCTTGTCCCAGACGACTTCATTGGATCTCCTGACGGACGTCAGGAATCCGCCCGGAATCGGAGTGAGGTCGAAGACACGATTCATCCCGGAATCCAGCAACCGCCTCTTTGTGGCAAGCATCTTCTCCCTATCCCTGAAGCCGACGTGCTTCACGAATGCTGCGACGTGGTCCCTTCCGCTGATGAAGATCTCATGGGAGTGGCTCTTCCCAAAGTACGCCAGAGAACCGAACCTCTGGAGGAGCATGGGCAATTGCCTCATCAGTTCACGGCTCTGGCAGCCGACCCCTATGTTCCTCCCTTCTTGGACAAAACCCTCTGCGTCGAAGAACCCGCGGAGAAACGCTGCCACCAGGTCGTCGGGCATCCGCGAAATTACATCCGGAACTCGCAGGCTTCTCGTCTTGTCCGAGACTGGGTAATCGAAGACCTCCGTGAGGAACCTTGCCAGAGACTTGCCACCTTTGTGGTACACAACGTAGCTCGTCCGTCGCCAGGCTTTAGTGGCCCCCACCCCGAACGCCGTCAAGAGACAATTCGAGAAGACGTCCATGATGTCGTCCGAGATGTTTGCCAGATGGCCTGTCCGCGCTATTCCATCTCCGTAGAGGAGACCCACTAGATACGTGAGTGCCTCGAAACCCTGCCTGCTTCTGGGTAGCTTCACCCAGGGTGACACGTGTGAGGCACGCTGCTTCTTGGAAGCGAACTTTATCGCTTCGACCTGGTCGTATGCCTCGCCTAGCGGCAGTCCGAGGGCATCCGTGAGTCGACGGAAGACCGGAGCACGGTAGTAGCCCTTGAAGATGTGAAAGAGGAACTGGCCGTCTCCGACCTCATCCCCCACCTTCTGACTCTTTCCCTTCGAGAATGACTTGACCTGGTCATTTAGCCTGGAGGACGCTCGGATGAGGAAGTCGTCAGAAAGCCTCGCGAGTATCTCCGCCTTCACGCGGTCCAGCGGGCTCTGGACGACTGGCACTCTAGAGGGCAGAAGAAGATGGTCGCCGAGTCGCAGGTTCTCCGCTTCGATGTATTTCGTCTCCCCTTCTGGCGACATCACGAGAAACTTGTGTTCCGGGGTGCATTTGACGCGATAGCCTGCCTTGGTTTCGACGCTGACCAGCCGGTCAGTGTGGAGCTTCCAAACATGCGAGACCTTCCTCGGCAGAACCCTGCCACCGGGTCCAACCGACAGCACATCTAGGTCCCTTGCCTCGAAGACATCCCCGTCAGGTCTGCGGGTTGGTTCTCCTTCCTTGAATTCTTCGAAGACGCGCTCGGCCGGGCAAATCCTTCCGTCGGCAAGCTGAATCAGAGTGTCGCCACTAACGCACTTGCCGCTGTCCACGTGGCCGAGGACGACGACCACAGGCTGCCGCAGATGGTTCCGGAATTCTGACATGACATTCGAGCCTCTCTATTCGTGCTCAGTGGCACCCTCTACCTGCGGAAGAAGACCTTGCTCTCCTTTGAAAAGCTATCTGCCGAGTCAGAAGCGTGGATGACGTTGTCTGTGTAGCCGAGCGAGAGGTCGCCCCTGACCGTCCCCGCAGCAGCCTCCCAGCTCTTTGTGGCTCCGACCATCCTCCGGACGGTGGCCACTGCGTCCCTGCCCGAAAGGACCACGCCCACGACTGGGCCGGAGGAGATGAACGAGACGAGCTCGCCGAGGAAGGGCTTGCCCTTGTGGACGCTGTAGAACTCCTCGGCCTGGGCCTTCGACATTGTCAGCATCTCGAGCCGCTTGACCGTGAATCCCTTCCTTTCGAACCTCGAGATGATATCACCGATCAGGCCCCGCCTGACCGAGTCCGGCTTCAGTACTATCAGCGTGTCCTCTGATGTGGAGCTCATTGCTGCTTGTTCCTTCTGGCCCACTTCAACTTCCTGGGGTCCCTGCGAAGCTTCTGGTCGTTCACCTTGCACTTCGACGAGCAGTACGACTTTGTCGAGCCGTCGTTCCTGACGTAGAGGATTCCCATGCCGAGCCTGACCTCCTTGCCGCAGAAAGCACATCGTTTTGGAACATACATTTCATGCCATCAGCCTCGTGACTTTCGCTGCCCTTCACTGCTTGGAATATAAAGGGCGCGTCGAATTTGCCGCTAAATCGAACCTTCCAGTTGAAGCTCGTTGCCGAAGCATGCGTCTCGAAGACGGGCCGAGGCAATTGCCAACCGCAGAGTGATGGAGTACCTGCTCAAGCGCGGGGCCGACCTCGGCTTCACGAATTTCTTCTGGAAGAACTGCGAACCCAACGAGTACGAAATCAAGCGGTTCTCAAGGTATGCCAAAGTGTTGCTTCTCGCGTCCGAGGGAGCAACCAGGCGAGCTACCGCTTTGGAGGCTGGGGTTGGAGAGTGGTCTGTCGAGAGCTGGGCTAGATTCAGACATAGGCCAAAATTGGCACACTACCTGAAATCATTCCTGGAGTTGGGAAGACCCAAGAAGGGTTGGGTCTGGCTGAGCATCAACAACACCCCGGGTCACGCGGTTCCCTTGGACCCCTTCATTCAAGTCCCGCGAGTAATAGGAGATTGGAAGGACGTGCAGTTCGTCCTTGGCCAACTACAGCCAATTGGCACGCCGCGCGAAGAGGCTTCGAGTCCATACGGGTTTGGCTTCCTCTTAGGGGTGATGATAGGGGATGCTGCCAAGAAGAGACAGGCGGAGTGGCACAGGCACCTAGAACTCGTACTGAGCAAACGATATGATACAAGCGTGATGATAGGCGACTTCACGAGTGAATGCGCGCGTGGAATCGGGGTGAGGATGGAGAGGGTGTCAGATCGGGCCCCGTACGGCAACAAACCTCGCGGATTCTACGTCTGGCGATCGCAGTCCACCGCGCTTGTAGACTGGTTATACAACGTGTGCCTCGGTCTGACAGACGATGAATTGACGACGTATGATTCTGTCAGGATGGATTGGGCGCTGAGAGCACCCAAGGGTTTCAGACGGGGACTCGTGCAGGGGTTGGCAGAGTCGGATGGTTCAGTAAGTATTGCCTCGCAGACTGTCGAATTTTGGATTGGCCCTAACTGGGACTTCGTGAAACGGCTCCTTCTGACCTTCGGAGTTAGTTCGTTTCGCAACCGCGAAGCCCTTTCTGTAGCCAGAAGACAGGTAGTCAATCTGTATACGATACCCGCGTTCTCCCCTCTTCTAAGAACGGCCCGCTATGAGCGATTCGTGAAGCTTGCCAACGCAGCGCATATCCAACGTGGCAAGCGGATTCCTGTGGAGATAAGGGAGAGAATATCGGAAGCGCGACGAGGGGGATTGTCTATTCCCAAGATTTCTGAGAGGATACTAGACGAGTTCGGAATCATCCTCACGTTTGAGGCGGTGCAGAGGTGGAGCAGTCGTGTTCGAACCGAACCCGAACGAGGTGCTAGTGAATCACTGCAAGCCTGACGGCAAGCATCAGGCCAAGGGCACCGGCCGGTATGAAGACTTAACGCACCTTTCTGGCTTCTCTTTCCGTCTCCCTCAGGATTAGCACGTCTGCCAGCCTGATAGGCCCCTTCACGTTCCTGGTCAGGATTCTCCCCTTCTCCTTCCCCTCGAGTATCTTGACCCTCACCTGTGTGATCTCTCCAGCCACACCCGTCCTCGACACGATCTGAACGACCTCGGCCGGGGTTAGCGTCTCTACTTCTTTCTTCGAACTCATGTCGGCTTGTTCAGCCTCGCCAGTGCTTGGGTGACCTGCTCAAGAATCTGGGCACCCTCCCCCGCGTCGAGCACTGCAGCCGAAGCGGTCGAGACATCGATGCCGATTGCGGGGCCTATCTGGTCCTTCGAGGGGACGAAGACGTACGGAATCTTCCTTTCTTCACAAAGTATCGGGAGGTGAGCGACGACCTCTGGAGGCTGGACGTCCTCGGCAATCACGACGAGCTTTGCGAGGCCCCTCTCTATCGCTTTCGTCGCCTCGTTCGTACCCTTCCTTACCTTGCCGCTCCTCGACGCCTGTCTGAGAACCTCGTAGGCTGCCTCCGAAACTTCCTTTGGCGTCTCGAACTTCACGTAATACGGCTTTGGGGTCATCAAAAATTCGCCCACCTTCGCCCTTCGGGGCTGGGATATAAACGGTTCCGAAGAAGAAGGTCAGCTTCTGGTGTGACAGACTTGCTGTCGGGAGCTCTCGACTCGCGGCCCAGAACCTTGTCGGTAGTTCACTTGTGAGTTAGGATGAGAGTGTGGGGAGAGTCCTGGCGGCAGAATCCGAACCTGGGGAGCTGGACTATCTCGCCCTCCTTCAGGCTTGCCATTGCCCGCTCGCCGTAGCCGCTCACCTCGGTCAGGCTCTCAGGGTCGAATTCGCCGGCGTCGTTGAAGAGCGCACCTGGCACGAGCACCTTTGCCTCCACGTGGTCGGGTGTTACCCATTGCACCTTCCTTGTGTCCTGAACGAGCTCGTCACCGGTGTACTTGGCGGTCAGACGGCCTTCCGTCGAGAGAAGCTCGACGTTGAAGAGTTCCATCAGTCTGAAGACCGATCCCTTCTTGAGCGACTTCGCGTCGTCGCCGGGCACGAAGAACTCGCCAGAGGTATCCACAGTCCTCTCCCCGAGGTCCTTCTCCGGGTGGAACTTGATGGTGACCTTCTTTCTCGGCGCCCCTTCGACGCGCAGCCCTACCGGATTCGGAACGAAGAAGACCCTTCTCGAGACTGGGTCGAGGAGCTTCCTGTTGACTGCGAAGAGCAGGCTCCAGTCGTATTCGTGCTCAGACTTTGTGTACCCTACCTGGAGTGTGAACTGCCTGATGGTTTCGGGGATTATCCCTCGCCGCCTGACACCTGCAACAGTGGGCATACGCGGGTCGTCCCAGCCCGAGACGAGGCCATTCTCAACGAGGGGCCTAAGGAGCCTCTTCTGGACAGGCGTGCCCTTGAAGTTGAACCTGGAGAACTGGATGACCTCGACCCTCCTCAACGAGAGTGTCTCCCTGATGAGCCGCTGGAGCGCAGTATGGAACTCCGAGCTCCTTAGAATGTGTGTTATCCCGCAGACCTCGTCCTCTATCGTATTGGCAAGGTCGTAGGTCGGCCACACGGCGTACTTCGAACCCGTGACGGGGTGGTTGTGCTCGATTATCCTGAAGATGTTAGGGTCTCTGAGCGAGTAGTCAGGGTTCCCCATGTCGCCCTTCAGCCTGACGACCCACGAACCCTCCCCGTGCTTCCTGCCGAGCATTTCCTCCCACACGCGCATGTTCTCGTCCGGACCTCTGCCCCTATGCTCGCAAACTGTCCCCTCGAACCTAAGCTTCTTGACCTTCGGCTGGTCGCAGGAGCAGGTGTAGGCCTTCCCTTCCCGTATCAGCCGAGTCCCGTGGTCGCAAATCATCTCGTTGTCCTCGGAGACGTTCTTCTCGTGGTCGACCTTGATGCCGAGCCATGCGATTCCCTCCCTGAAGCTCTCGTAGTATCTCTTGGCAGCCTTCTTCGGGTTCGTGTCCTCGAACCTCAGCCAGAGTTCTCCGTCGTACATCTCGGAGTAGAGGTGGTTGATCGTGAACGCCATCGCGTGGCCGATGGTCATGAAGCCTGAGGGCTCCGGGGGGAGTCGGAAGGCCACCTTACCCTTCTCTGCGTTGGGGAGCGGTGGGAGTCCAACCCGCCCCTCCTTCTTCTTCTGCTGGACATGCTCTGGATACTTCTTCGTGAGTAGCTCCAGCTGCTCGGTCTCCCCCATCGCGTTGACCTTCCCGACCACGCTGCGGGCCACCGACGCGACGTCCCCGGCCCTCGACCTGAGTTCGGGGAACTCACCCAGCACCCCGCTCACGATTGCACCCACCTCCGCCTTCCCGCCGTGGCGCGAGGCGTTGACAAGGGCGTTCCTCTCGAGAGCGTCGAGCGCTGCCTGTGAGAGTACCGCGGACTTCTCGTTCACCATTGTCGCTCTACTGTGAACCTCGCGACAGCCTTCAGCAGCTGCACAGCCGACTTGTCCCCCTCCCAAGCCACGGTGTCGGCTATCAGGAGAGCCTCGTTCATCAGCGCCTTCGCCCTCCCGCTGGCGTACCCAATCGTGTCATACTTCCTCATCATGGACACGACGTATTCTACATCCCTTGAGCTCTTCCTCTCCCTGGGCTTGTTCATTATTGCCACGACCTTTGCCCTCTCGGCGCTAGTGGCGAGTTCGAGCAGCTTCAGGAGCATTACGGTCCTCTTGCCCTCGAGGATGTCGTCCGACCTCGCCTTGCCGTACTTGGACTGGTCGCCGACGAGGTTGAGCACGTCGTCCTGTATCTGGAACCCGACGCCGAGCTTGAGGCCGAACCTGAGGAGCTTCTCAAGGACTGGGGCTTTCGCGCCGGCTACAATCGCTCCTAACCTGCAGGGGCTCGCGGTCGTGTACCACGAGGTCTTCCGGGTGCACATCTCGTAGTAGTCCGACTCGTCTAGGTCCCACTTCTTCTCGTGCACCCAGACGAGCTCCATGTGCTGGCCCTCGGTCGTCGCGTTGACCATTCTGGAGAACTCGTCCATCACACGCAGCGTGCGTTCCTGGCCCAGCCTCTTCTCGTTCAGGGCGAGGGCGCCCCACATCCTCGCGTGGAGTGCGTCGCCCGCGTTGAGTGCAAGCGATTTTGAGTACTTCATGTGGAGCGTGGGTTCCCCCCTGCGGAGCTCCGACTCGTCCTCGATGTCGTCGTGTATCAGTATCCAGTGCTGGAACATCTCCAGGGAGGCGGCGGTGAGGAGCGAGTCCTCCTCTGTGCCGCCCGTCGCCTTGCAGGCGACGACGCATAGGAAAGGTCTCAGGCCCTTGGCGGTCCTCGCCGGGTAGTCGCGCATCATCTTGTAGAGCAGGTCCACCTCGGGTATCGGGTTCGACCTTGGGAGGAGCTCTTTCAAGATAACCCCGTCCACTCTCGACTTCACCCTTGCCATTTCCTTCTGAAGGTCAATCAATTGCTGCGCCAACCTTGGCCCTGGGGAATCAGGGTTTTACGACTGTGCCGTAGAAGTCAAGACCCCTTAAGGCTTTGGAGAACTCGTTCCTTCTGTAACCCGATACGAAGGAGACAGGTGTTCCCCCTGCCGCGACCTTTGCTGCGACCTCGAGCTTCGCCCTCATCCCGCCCGTGGCGTCCTCACCCCTCCCGACCTTCATCCTCCTGATCTTGGCTGGGGTAAGCTCTGGGATTATCACCTTCGTATTCTCTTCGTAGACTCCGTCGACGTCGAGCGCGAAAACGCACCAGTCGGGCTTCAGTATCCGGGCGAGCTCCTGGACTATTGCGTCGCCTGAGAAAACCTTGAAGCCGCCGGGGAGGAGCGAGACGTCTCCGAAGGTGACCGGTGTCAGTCCGGCCTTCAGCAGACCCTTCAGCCAGTTGGCTGTGGCGCTCTTCGTCGCCCGCGTGAGCATGTCGAACGGAGCGAATGGATATGGACTGACCTTGAACTCCATCATCGTCTTGCAGACCAGGTGGTTCAGCTCATACATCGCGTTCCTTGTCTGCGGGACGCCGACAGAGCTGCCTGTGGCCGAGGAGGACGTCAGGCCGTACTGCTTCGCGACGGTGTGGCCGAAGGAACCGCCGCCGTGGACCACAACCACCTTCTCGTCAGAGGAGGCTATCTCCTCGGCGAGAGCTGATGCGACGTCAGACCTGTAGGAGAAGGGCTTGGACTTGTCGGTGATTACGGACCCTCCGAGCTTGGCGACTATCGTCCTAGCCAGCTGCGCACACCCTCGACTGGCATCCTCGCTTCAAATGCCTCAAAACCCCGCGCCCTGAGCTCCGATACAGTCCTTTTTTCCTTTCCCCTCGGCGGCACTGCGATGACGCTCCCCCCTCCCCCGGCTCCGGTCAGCTTCGCCCCTCTGCAGCCCATGGTGAGTAGGGTGTCCACGAGCCCGTCGAGGTAGCTGTTGGACGCCCCGACGGCTGAGAGGACTGCGTGGTTGAAGGTCAGGAGGCTCCCGAGACCCTCCATGTCCCCCTCGGCCAGCTTGGCAGCCGCAAGCTTGCTGATCTCGCTCGCTGCCTCAGTCAGGCCCATGAACAGGCCAGCGTACCTCTCCTTCATGCTTGATACTCTGCTGATCAGCGCACGCGTGCTCCTCTTCTTGCCCGAGAAGACGACGATGAAACTCGTTGGACGCTTCAGTGAGACTCGTCTCGGTCTCTCCCCCATCTTGAAGAGGATGACGCCGCCTCGGGCGCAGATGTTGACATCCACACCGGAAGGCCGGCCGTGGACCACCTTCTCCCCGAGCATGGCGAAGTCGACCAACTCTTCGACCCCTAGCCTGAGGGACCGCATCTTGGACAGTGCTGCGGCCAGCGCGACCATCGTGGATGCCGACGAACCGAGCCCAGCGCCGTCCGGGACTCCGGAGCTGACGTGGATGTCTAGGCTGGGCTTGAACGAGAACTCACGGGCCATGGCCTCGACGACTGCGGCCAGGGGAAGGACAGCGTTCCTCCTTACCCTGAACCCTTCAGACCGCACGTTGAACCTGGCTGACTCGCTCACGTCGACTCGGACCTTCCTGTTTAGTGCCGCAGCGAGGGCCCAGGCGCCGTGGACGACGAAGTGTTCCCCGGTGATGATTGCTTTGCAGGGTGCTTCGGCTGATGCCTTCAAGATCTACACGAATCTTAGTGACCCATAGCCTACGACTTGCTTTTTATCCCCTGTGGTATCAGCGCTGCTCGCGTACTTCAACAGCTCTCCCTTCTTGAATCCGAGCAACTTGGCGGCCTGCATCACCGTCGAGATTGCACCAAAGCCGCACGCGGTTATCTCGAGCCTCTGGAGTGTGGAGTAGAACGCATCCTCGTCCATCCGCTCGATCTCCTTGATCAGCGCCATGTCCTTCTCCCTCGCAACCTGCTCCGGTTCGTAGTGGGTCAGGTCAGAGGACGCGATGAGGACAACCCTCCTTCCCCTGGCCATGTCCGCGACGCCTGCCGCGAGCGTCCGCGTGGTGCCCAGGTCCTGAAACGAGATGGAGATGGGTAGGAAGGGGACCGCGTCCCCGTAGATCATCTGAAGAAAGGGGAGCTGCACCTCGAGGGAGTGCTCCATCAGATGAGACGCAGGGTCGAAATCGACGATGCCAGTCGACTTCGCAATCGCCTCGGCCGCTGCCTCGTCCACCCTCATCCTTCCCAGCGGCGTCTCCCATTCACCGCTCTTGTAGGCCGAGACTCCGCTCCCGATACCGTAGTGGTTGGGCGCCACGATGACTATCAGCTCAGGCTTGCGGAGGGAGGACACGTGCAGGTAGCTGTGCGCTGCCACAGGGCCCGAATAGACGTAGCCAGCGTGCGGGACGACGCAGGCAACGACACCGCTGATGCTGTTGGGCGAGGGCGGGAGCCTCCCAGGGCCGAGCGGATGGACGTACGAATCTCTGACCATCTTCTCGAGCTCGCCCCTCTCGGCCGGGTAGAACGAGCCCGCCACGGCCGGCTTTCTGACTTGCATTCGACCTGAAGACAGACTCGGTTCGATTTACGCTTATTCCGCCTCTTCTGCCTTCGGCTCTTCCTCCATCTTCGTCTCGAAGTCCTCGATGGAGTACTTCATCGGCTGGTCCGCGGCGAGCAGCCCGGCATGAGTGAGCGTCGTCCTGGCTAGGAGCCAGAAGATGGCTGCGATTGCCTTTCTCCCCCTGTTGTTCCCTGGTATGACCAGGTCAATGTCGTCGGTCACGTTGTCCGTGTCGCATACTGCGATCACCGGCAAGCCTTGGCTCCCCGCCTCCACCAACGCCTGCGTGTCTGACATGGGGTCGGCCACGAGCACCAGCTCGGCGTCGAGGTGGCCGGGGAAGAGCGGGTTGGTGAACGTTCCTGGCATGAACCTCCCTATCAGTGGCAATGCGCCTGTCAGTTCGCAGAACTTCTCGACTGCGGTCGTGCCGTGCTCCCTGCTCGTGTAGACCACAGTGTTCTGCGCGCCTACAAAGGCGATGAACTTGCCAGCCACGTCGATCCGGGCCAACGCCTTGACGTAGTCGATCATGTGCAGCCCATCCGGCCTTGGCTGGGTCGTGAACTGCTCCATGGTCTTCGTCCTGACAGGAGTGCCGATTCTGATGCCTGTTGCGAGGAGCGCCTTCTCTGAGAGCTGCGGGTACAGCATCTTGTCGGCGGAGCCGGCTTCGTCGTCCTCGAACTGCGACATGGTCATCTGAGCTCCGGGGCTAGAAGCTGTCTGCCTTCCTACTGTAGAAGGGCAAGACCTGGTCGATGACGTCCACGGACGAGATGAGCATCCTCCGGCAGCAGTAGCGCTTGACTCCCAGGTTGTCGAGGACCTTCGCCGGGTCCTCGCCCTCCTTCACCCTAGACTGGAAAGAGACGAACTTGTCTCCGACGAGGCTCCCGCACGTGAAGCACCTGATTGGAATCATCATGACGAATCAGCCTGAATAGGACCGTGGATATACCTTTCTGACTTCGCATCACGCGAATCGCGAATCGCGCCCCAAATCTCATCAGGTGCAATGCGCCCTTCCCTGTAGCCTGTCGGAGAGAAGAAATCGATTGCTCTCTGAGCTTCCCTCTTCTTGACACCATACATGAAGGGAAGGACCTCGCGGAGTACGCGGAGCGCTCGTAGCCCCATCAACGTCCTCCTGAACTTGGGCTTGTGTCCGGGAAGCGTCAGCCGCCCCGCCGACATCGGTTGACTCAACCCGACGATTTCTGCGAACCTGGCGATGTAATCTCGGTCGGTCATCTCGACCACGACCAGGAGGGCTGTCTTTCGTTGTTTCGGCTCGTATCTGCATGTCGTGGCACCCTCTGTCCCAATCAGAGTTCCAACGAACACTCGATCCTGCTCAGTGCCAATCACGACAAAGGGAACTGGCCGTCGATGTCTTGACTCGGAAGCAGATGGACTCCCCCACGACTTCGGAGCCTCGATTCGGTATTGCTGCATCAATTCGAGGAGAGCGGACTTCGAGACACCGACTCTGTTGCTTGCCATTCCAAAACTCCCGCTTCTGGCGAGAGCTTCCACGACAAGGTCCCTCGAAGCAGGAAACCTTCTCACTTCTGAATCCCAAAAGGCCAGGGTAGAAATCAACCTTAAGCACCAACGTCAGCGATAACTCTTCTGGCGCTTTCTCCTCGCGCCAGGGCCTCCAAACTTCTTGGGTTCAGCTTGTCTCGGGTCCCCCGATAGCAGGTATTTATTGAATGCATTGAGTCTCTCCCTCAGCTCGCTCCCCCTCACCTGGTCGACGTAGGCTCTGGCTATCGCCATGGCTGCAGCGTCAGCCTGACCCATGAAACCGCCCCCTGCGACGCTGACGTCTAGGTCGTACTTGTCCCTGAGCTCGCCCGCTATCGACACCGGCCCCAGAAGGTGAAGCCGTGCAACTTCCGGCTCCCAGAGTTCGACCGGCCTGCCGTTAATCCTGATCCTCCCCGCTCCCGCGAAGATGGCTGCAGTCGCCCTCGCGGTCTTCCTGGCGCCCGAGTAGAGCTTTGGTGCCTTCTTGGCCTGCTGCTTCGCTGTAGGACTTGGCACTCCTACCCGCTCCACCCTAGGTTCTTCGAAAGCTCCGACAGCGTCACGTAGACCGGGATGGGTCTTGTGGCAGCGGTGTCGCCGAACTCGGTCATCTTCTGAGCCTCCACTCCCGACGGGACGCCGATGTAGACCCTGAGCCTCTTCATCGCCTCTGCGCCCTTTGGCTTTTTCCTCGGCACCATCCCTCTGACCATCCTGCGGAGGATGTTGTCGGGCCTTCGCGGATGAATCGGGCCGTAGATCGGGTTGACCCTGCTGCTGATCTCCAGCTTCTTCTGCCATTCCGTCAGAACGGACTGCCTGGAACCTGACAGAAGTGACTTCTCCGCGTTGAACACGACCACCCTCCTGCCGGAGATAATGAGCTTGGCCACCTTAGACGCGAGCCTCCCCGCGATTTGATTCGTCGCGTCCACGTAGACCGTCCCCTCACTCGACAATTGTCACTCCTCCCCCCTTTGGATACTTCTTCAGGAACTGTTCCACTGTCATCGCCGAGCCCCCCTTCGCAACAATCTTCTTCCTTGCGGAAGCGGAGAATGCAAAGGCGCCGATGAAGAGCTTCTTGTCGATCAGGCCAGAGCCAAGGACTTTGCCCGGTACGAAGAGCGCCTCTCCGCTCTCCGCGAGCATTGAAATCCTCCCCAAGTTCACCTCGACCTTGCCAGAGGTGGGCCTTCTGAGTGCCTGCGACGCCTTCTCCCAAATTGCCGCCTTGTGCTCCTTACCCGCGCGTTCGAGCATCACTGCTGTACGCCTCAGAAGAGGGTTCGTCGAGGTCATTCCGCCTTGCCCCCTACCGAGACCTGGATCTCCTTGAGCTTCTCCTCGAGAATCTGAATCGCCTTCAACACTATCTGCCTCGCCGGCAACCCGCCTGCCGACTCCACCATGAGGTTGAACGTCCCTTCCGTCTTCCCGTCGGTGAGGACCGCGACTGTGCAGGGCTGCCACTTCGCGTGCTCCTTACCCCTTCCCAGCCGGGCGTAGGCCTCGAGCTTCACTGTCTGACCCTGGGCCAGCTTGACCAGGGGAATGCTCTCGCTCACAGGCCGAATCTCCCTGTCCTCGGAGACCAGGTCGCCCGAGTAGACGGTGGAGACCTTCTCCTTCCCCGTTGCTTCGAGGACGAAGAGTACGCGGCACTTGTTGCAGCCGAGCGGGCTCCCGCAATCACACTTCTCGGGCAGCACGTACCTCTCCAGGTCCGTCTTGATCGGTACCATCCCAAGCCTGTGGGCCAGGATTTCGTCGTAGAGGACGGACGAGTTCTCCAGGATTACCACGTCGTCGATTGCCATGGATGGGACCTCTGAGATGCAGAAACGCCTGACGGCGTTGGCGTAGCTCCTGTCCACGCCTTCGAGCTGAAGCACGACGGAGTTCCCTTTCTCCTCTAGGACCTTGACCTTAACCAATCGCAACACCGGCTGGAGCTATCTCATATGCCATCGGACGGACACGTTTCTCGGCTCCGCGAGGATTTGTGGTTAAAAAGCTTTGGCCGCAGAAATAGCCCGTCGGCCGATTCTTTCTGTCCGCCACTAGCAACGCCTTCAAACCTTATAACCCAAAACATGCGGGCACGTCTGGCCAATGTCGACGCCCCAGGAATTCAGGCACCTCGTCAGGATATCAGGCAAGGACCTAGACGGGAGCAAGAAGCTGGTCGTTGCTCTCTCCGACGTCAAGGGTGTCGGCGACAACTTCGCGGCCTCTGTAGTCAAGAAGCTAGGCATCGACCCGAGGGTGAGGGTAGGGACTTTGACGGAGGCGCAGGTCCACGAGGTGGAGCGGGCGCTGCAGAACGCGGCTACTTCTGCCCTGCCGCAGTGGTACTACAACAGAAGGAACGACCCGGAGACAGGCGAGACTAAGCAGTTCCTCGGGTCAGACTTGGACTTCGTCATCAAGGGTGACATGGATAAGGAGAAGAATGTCCAGAGCTGGAGAGGGATAAGGCACACCCTGGGTCTGAAGGTGAGGGGGCAGAGGACAAGGACGACGGGTAGGAAGGGCAGGACTGTGGGAGTCAGAAAGGCTGCTCTGCAGGAAGCGGCCAAGGCGGCGGCAGCAGCAGCGGGCAAGGAAGAGAAGAAATAGTTGGGAGACCCCAAGAAAGCACGGAAAACCTACAGCAGGCCCAGGAGCCCGTGGCGCGCAGACCAGCTCGCGCAAGAACTCTACCTCCTCGGCACCTTCGGACTTAGGAACAAGAGGGAGCTTTGGAAGGCGGAGACGCACCTCAGCTCGGTGAGGAAGCAGGCAAGGACACTTCTCGCTGCGACCGAGCAGGTGAGATTAAGGGAAGAGAGGAAACTTCTCGCAAGTCTCTACAGGCGAGGCCTGGTGGAGGAGAATGCAGCGCTGGACGACATCCTCAATCTCACGGTCGAGGACGTGCTCGCGAGGAGACTGCAGACGATGGTCTTCAAGAAGGGGATGGCGCTTTCGGCGCCCCACGCCAGGCAGCTGATAGTCCACGGCCACGTGATGGTCGGAGGTCGGACGATAACCATCCCGGGATACGGAGTCAGCAGGGACGAGGAGGGAACGGTCAAGCTCACGGGCGTCAAGGCGCAGGTTCCACCGGCCCAGCCAGCGCCGATGGAAGAGCCCACCGCATTAGCTGAAGCGGAGGGACAGAAGGAAGAAAAGCCGCAAGAGGTCGAGGCGGCCGCTCCGGAGTGATTCCAAGTGGCAACTGAAGAAGAGGTTCTCAAAGACAAGTGGGCCGTCGTACACATCTACTCAAGCTACAACAACACGATAGTGCACATGACTGACCTCACGGGCGCAGAGACGATATCTTTCTCCTCCGGCGGGAGACACGTGAAGGCAGACAGGTTCGAGTCGTCGCCTTACGCAGCCATGAGGAGCGCATCGGCTGCCGCGGACGTCGCGAAGAGCAAGGGGATCACTGCCGTTCACATCAAGGTGAGGGCCGTGGGCGGCACAGGACCCAGGACGCCGGGGCCGGGTGCGCAGGCTGCCATCAGGGCGATAGCGAGGGCAGGGTTCAAGATAGGAAGGATAGAGGACGCCACGCCCATCCCGCACGACACTACGAGGAAGAAGGGTGGAAGAAGGGGAAGGAGGGCCTAAGCCCTACGCCTGCTTGAGAAGCTCGATAGAGTCAACCTTCCCGTCACCGTCCCTGTCGACTCCCCGCAGCACGCATGCGTAGTCTCCAGACCTGTACTTCTGGAAAAGCGTGTCTGCGAAGTTGCAGACACCCACTATTGCGGCCTTGGTGCCAGCGCCCGTCAGTCCTGCAGCGACGACGCACGTCCTCTCAGGATTCCATGGGTTCCTCATCTTGACCACGACGCAGTCGAGCTCAGACGTGTAGCTCCTCCCCTGCCCGTCCTCCACAGAGCCCCAGAAGCCTCCCTGCTTGAACCTGACCGGCATGTGCGGGTTCAACTCCTCGGAGATGATGTTCGTCCTGGGGCCACCGACGACGATGAGGTTGGAACCCTCGAGCTTCTCCGACTTCACGTCCACGTCAAGTTTCACTGGGAAGCGGTCGGGGAGCGAGACGAACTGGCCGAGGGCGAACCCTAGCTGGACCGCGTAGTGGCCGTCCCTGGCCTGCGTTCCGCCAGCGCCGTGCGGTGTCGGGGAGCCGACGACTACCCAACCGTCCAGCACGCCGTCTTTCACGAACTCCCTGAAGAAACGGCCGAAAGCCTTGGAGCGAGAAGAGGAGGGGAGGGTGGGGAGCTTCTCTCCCCTGACCGCGAATTCGACTGCGTAGCCGTCGGAGGAGAGGGCGAACAGATTCGCCTCACCGCCCCGGATGACCTCACTCTTCACCCTCGTGATTAGTCCAGCCTTCTCCAGCCTTTTGATGCTGTAGTAGACGGTCTGGTGGTGCGTGCCGAGGCTTCGCGCTATGTCAGCGGGATACCTCGGACCTGCAGCTAGAACGCGCAGTATCTTCCGCCCTACTCTCCCGAAGGCGGGACGGAAATCGTCGGGGTCGTCTGAGGCGAGGACCCTCTTCGCCAAGCGGTCGGCGGACTTCGGGTCGAAGAGGAGCCGCTCCTTTGCCATGGCATCAGTCCGCTGCGACCACTAATAAGATGTTTTGCATGGTAGGCGGGGAGTAGGAAGCCATCGAGGAGAGAGCATGCAATGTACGTCTTGCATTGTCGGGGAAACGGTTTTGCGGCCCTTAATACCGCCCCGCTAGGTGACCGTGCTATGTGTGGGATAATAGGCTGCGTCAGCGGCGAGCCCGTCGCCGGGATGCTCCTTGAAGGGTTGCGCAGGGTCGAGTACAGGGGGTACGACTCCGCCGGCATGGCCACGATCTCTGAGACAGGGTTGAACGTGAGGAAGGGGGCGGGGAGGGTGGACGAGATAGAGCGGAAGCACAGTCTCTCTGCGCTCCGGGGCAGCACCGGAATGGCTCACACTCGTTGGGCGACTCACGGAAGCGTGACTGACGCGAACGCCCATCCCCAGACCTCGTGCAAAGAGCGGGTCGCTGTCATCCACAACGGCATAATCGAGAATTATCTTCCTCTGAAGAAGCAACTAATCGCCAAGGGGCACGTCTTCAAGAGCGAGACGGACACGGAGGTCATAGCGCACCTAGTCGAGAAGGAGTACGCAAGGACGAAGGACCCCGTGAAGGCGACGATGGCAGCGGCGAAGATGCTGAAGGGGCAGTACGCGATGGCCGTGATGTTCCAAGGGAGGCCGGACGTGATTGTCGGCGCAAGGAAGGACGCGCCGCTCATCATAGGGCTGGCCGACGGGAAGAACTTCATAGCGAGCGACGTCTTGGCGTTCATAGAGTACACGGACAGGACCATCTTCCTGGACAATCTGGAGGTGACAGAGATTAGGAAGGATAGGGTGAGGATCTTTGGGCCGAGTGGGAAGGAGGTAAGGAGGAAGCCGACCCAGGTCGCTTGGGAGTTGTCGGACATCTCAAAGATGGACTACGCCCACTACACTCTGAAGGAGATTAACGAGCAACCGAGGACGGTCGTAAGCGCTGCGATGCAGGACGAGAGGAAGCTCTCGGATTTCGCTGCTTCGATCAGGAGGGCGAAGTCCCTCTCCATCACTGCGGCCGGGTCGAGCTACCACGCGGGGCTGCTGATGAAGTTCAGGCTGAACAAGGAGGCGAACATTAGGTGCGACGCGATCCTCGCAGGGGAATTCAAGGAGCACTCGGACTTCGTGGGCAGAGGCTCAGCAGTGATTGTCCTCTCCCAGAGTGGGGAGACAGCGGACGTGATGGAAGCTGTCAAGGAGGCAAAGAAGAAGGGCGCTACGATACTCTCGATAGTCAACGCGGCGGGGTCCTCGCTCGCGAGGGAGAGCGACGTCGTCCTGCTGCTGAACTGCGGGCCTGAAGTCGGCGTCGCTGCTACCAAGAGCTTTACAGCCCAGGTGGTCGTGGCGAATCTCGTCGTCGACGCAGTGCTCGGGAGGAAGCGGGAGAACGGGTTGGACGAACTTTCTAGGGCGGTGGAGGCCGCGTTGAAGACTGATGACAAGATAGTCGGGCTTGCTGCCATGTACAAGTCCAAGCCAGACTTCTACTTCGTCGCGAGGGGTTTCCACTACCCTGTGGCGCTCGAGGGCGCCCTCAAGCTGAAGGAGCTGTCGTACATCCACGCTGAGGGGATGCCCGCCAGCGAGCTGAAGCACGGCACAATAGCCCTGATCGAGAAGGGGACGCCGGTCGTAGTCGTCAACCCTTCGGGCGATACCCACGACGACGCCCTCTCCAACGCTGAAGAGCTGAAGGCGAGGGGCGCAGACGTAATCGGTGTGTCAGACGCGAAAGACTCGGTTTACATGCACTTCGTCGAGGTCCCGAAGGTCCAGCCGAAGTACATGCCAATCGTCGAAGCCATCCCGCTGCAGCTGCTCGCGTATCACACAGCCGTCGCCAAGAGGAACGACCCGGACTACCCGCGCAACTTGGCGAAGTCGGTCACAGTAAAGTAGGATTCCGGCGCGGCCGGCGAATGTCGACGCCGCCATGAGCAAAGCAATTAAGTGCAAGGAGGGAACGGAGACGCGTGGTATCCAAGAAAGAGGTCCTCTCCAAACCCGTAAGGACAATCGAGGTCGGAAGAAAGAGCGTCTCCGGCCTGCTCAATGAGATGGCTCAGACAGGCTTCCAAGGCAAGAAGCTCGGCGAGGTCGCGAACATTTGGTCGGACATGGCGCGCCAGAAGGGCCTCACGATATTCCTCGGCATCTCTGGCTCGCTGAGCACGACAGGCCAGTGGAAGATAATCAGATGGCTGATAGAGAAGAGGTACATCGACGTCCTAGTCAGCACGGGCGCGAACATCTCCGAGGACATACTCGAGGCACTGGGGTACCACTACTACCAGGGAACCTGGCTCGCGGACGACGAGGAGCTCCTGAAACTCAGGATAGACAGGTTCTACGACGTCTACGCCGACGAGTACCAGTACCGCAGGCTCGAGGACACGATCAAGAAGTTCGCAGGGACGCTGGACGAGAGGAAGACCTACTCCACGAGGGAGTTCCTTTACCTCTTCGGCGAGTACCTCTCCAAGCGCGGGATAGACAGCATCGTCGCTGCCGCATACGAGAGCAAGGTCCCGGTCTACTCCCCGGGCCTCATAGACAGCGGGTACGGGGTGGCCCTCAGCCTCCTTCGCAGGGAGAAGGGCAAGCTGATCCGGCTGGACCAGACGAAGGACATGGAGGAGTTGGCCCAGATAGCCGAGAAGACGAGGCGGACGGGGGTGGTCTACCTCGGAGGCGGCGTGCCGAAGGATACGATACAGCTCTCGACGATCATAAAGTCCCTCTCAACTGGAGGCGAGGAGGAGACGCCCCACGAGTACGCAATCCAGATAACGGCTGACAGCCCTCAGTGGGGAGGATTGTCCGGCTGCACGCTCGAGGAGGCCATCAGCTGGGGCAAGATAGCGCCCAAGTCGAAGAGGGCCACGCTGTACGCAGACATAACCCTCGCGCTCCCGATCGTCGTCCATGCGATGAACGAGACCGTGACCAAGCGCAGCTACCCGCCGGACCTAAGCTGGGTCTTCAAGTCCTAGTCCGGAGTAGCCTGGCGACCTCTCTCGGACAGTCTAGGGCCAGCCGTGGCGCGAGGCCGAGGTAGCCGTCTGTCCCCTTCAGGTACCCAGCCAGGGACGCGAACTTGCCCCTTTCCAGCGCAGACTTCACCCTCTCGTAGCCGCGCTCGTCGCCCTTGAGCCTCATCGCAACCTGGACTGCCTCAGCTAGGACCTCCCTGTGGCTTGCGAGGTCGCCTGCCATGGCCTTTCTGTCAACAACCAGGGCCGACACAGAGCCTTCCAGCCTCCTGCAGGCGATGAGCGAATGTACCAACGCCTGGCCCAGCATCCGCCTGATCACAGAGTCGGAGAGGTCTCGCTGCATCCTCGTCGTCTGGAGCCGATACGCGAGGAGAGACAACAGAGAGTTCGAGACCTCAGCCTGACCCTCGGCGTTCTCAAGGTCGACCGGATTCACCTTCTGGGGCATTGTTGAGCTGCTGACCTTGCCCGCCCTGGAGATGTGGACGTAGTCCAGCGTCTGGTAGAGCCAGAGGTCCATTGCGAGGGAGTGCATCAGCTGGTTGATGTTGATCACGTAGTGGAGGATGTCCGACAGCCTCTCTCCTGGGACGACCTGGGTGGAGTACGGGGCGTAGTCGAGGCCCAGCCTTTTCACGAAGTCCCCGAGGACCCTGGGCCAGTCGAGGTCCCGCATCAATGTGAAGGAGGCGTACGTGCCGACTGCACCCGAGAGCTTTGCCATGGGTCTCATGGAGCCGAGGGCGGATACCCTCTCTGCAAGCCTGACGGCGAAGACTGCGACCTCCTTGCCGAAGGTGGTTGGGACAGCGGGTCTTCCGTGCGTCCTAGCGACCATCACGGTTCGGGCCTCCCGCCTCGACAGCTCTGCCAGCTGCTTCGCGAGCCTCGAATACTCTGGCACCATGACTTCTCTGAGGGCATCCTTCAGCAGGAGGCCGTACGCCACGCTGTTCGTGTCCTCGCTCGTCAGTCCGAGGTGGACGAAGGGTGCGAGTGAACCGGCTCCCTTCGCTTTCAGAGACCTCCGGATGAAGACCTCCACGGCCTTGACGTCGTGCCCAAGCGCCTCCTCGAGTCTCTTCACCTCGCGCATCTGGAGAGAGATGCTCGGGACCTTCCGCTTCGGAGCAATACCAAGCTCGACGAGCAATCCGAGATACTCGAGTTCAACACGCATTCGTTGCCCTACCAACGCCCGCTCAGAGAAATACCGGGCGAGGGGGGCGCTCTCGCGCGCGTACCTGCCGTCTACTGGCGACAGTGCGTCATAGTTCAATGGTCCTCGACCTCTCCTCGCCGAAGGAGACGAGCTTGACATCGACACCGAGTTCGGCTTCGACATAATCGACTAGCTTCCTAGCACCGCTGGGGAGCGTTCGGCCGAACGCTGCGCCCCGGATGGAGAAGGGAGACGCGAGGACCGGTTCCACCTCGGCGAGGTGGCCGAGCGACTTCTGGAAGTCAGCGCTCTCCGAGCCCAAGCGCCTGTAGGCTACGCAGGCCTTGAACTCCTTGATCCTCGCCAGAACGTCAATCTTCGAGAGAGCCACCTTCTTCACGCCGTTCAGCCTGATGGCGTACCTCAGTGCCACGAGGTCCAGCCAGCCGACCCTTCGCGGCCTCCCGGTCGTGGCCCCGTACTCGTTGCCCACCCTCCTTATGGATTCGCCGAGCTTTCCGGAGACCTCGGTGGGAAACGGGCCGGCGCCGACCCTGGTCGTGTAACACTTCATCACACCGAGGGGTTCGCCGGCCATTGATGGCGGGATGCCGAGGCTGGCCGGAATGTAGCTTACGACGGTGTGGGTGCTCGTAACGAAAGGGTAGCTCCCGTGGAGGATGTCCAAGAGGGTACCCTGCGAGGACTCGTAAAGAACTGAGCCGCCTCCAGAGTTAATCTCTTCGATTCTTGTGCTGACGTCGCCGACGAGCCCCCGAAGCAGACGCCTCGCCTCCTTCGCCCACGACTCGAGCTTGCTGCCGTCGATTCCAAGGGCGGCGTAGAACCTTTTCATCGGACCGAAGTCGAAGCCAGAAAGAACATCCGAAACCCTTGGCGCAAGGCGAAAGGCCCTCATCGCGTACGCAGGCCCGATCCCGCGACCCGTCGTCCCGATTGAGGTCGAGCCTCGCATCTCTTCCAGCAGGCGGTCAGACTCTCTCTCCATCGGAGACACGAGGGTGCACCTGCCGTCGACAACAGGCCTTGACTTCGCTCCCTCCTTATTGAGCAACCGCAGCTCCTCCGACAGAACGATTGGATCGAGGACGACGCCGGCCCCGATGAGAAGCGACTTCGCCTTGAACGCGCCAGATGGGATGAGGTGGAACGTGTGCTTCTTCCGCCCTATCACGACCGTGTGCCCGGCGTTGCTGCCGCCGTTGTAGCGGGCCACAGCCTCGAACCTGTCAGCGAGGTAGTCCACCAGCTTTCCCTTGCCTTCGTCGCCCCACTGGAGACCGACGACGGAGAGGTTCCCCACTTCAGACGACCCTTTCGATGTCGTGGGGGAGGCTCTCCTTGTAGCCCGCGGAGGTAATCCTCATGAACTCTGCTTTCCTCTGCAACTCGACGACGGTCTTTGCGCCGCAGTAGCTCATCCCAGACCTGAGGCCTCCGACGAGCTGCCTGACGACGTCGGCCACTTTCCCCTTATACGGGATGAAGCCCTCGACCCCTTCGGGCACGCTCTCCTGAACCACTTCCTCGACAAGCTCCTCCTCTCTCGGCTGCTGGCGAGCACCCTCCCTGACCCGACGGTCAATCGACGCGGTCAGCGAAGCCATGCCTCTCGTGAGCTTGTAGCGTGCGCCCTCCCTCAGTATCGTGGGGCCCGGGCTCTCTTCTGTGCCCGCGAACAAGCTCCCAATCATGACGGTTGAGGCACCAGCTGCCAGCGCCTTTGTCACGTCCCCCGGGTTTCTCACGCCCCCGTCGCCGATTACGGGGACGCCACTGTCGCTGGCAGCTCTGGCGCTGTCAATGATCGCGGTCAGCTGCGGGACGCCGAATCCCGTGACGACCCTAGTGACGCAGATGCTGCCAGAGCCCACCCCGACCTTCACAGCGTCGGCGCCGGCCCTTATGAGGTCCAGTGTACCGCGCGCGGTCGCCACGTTGCCTGCGACGACCTCGACGCTGCCGAACTCCTTCTTCATCCGCTTCACTGTCTCGATCGCCCTGAGAGAATGACCATGGGCCACGTCGACAACAAGAGCGTCCGCGCCTGCGTCCAGGAGGCGGCCTGCACGCTCTATGTAATCCCCCTTTACACCCACAGCCGCTGCAACGCGTAGGCGCCCCTTCGCGTCCTTCGTTGCCGATGGGAACTGCTTTCGCTTCATTATGTCCTTGGAGGTGATGAGACCAGCGATTCTGCCACCTCTGTCAAGAAGGGGCAGCTTCTCCACCTTGTTTTTCCTGAGCAACTTCTTCGCCTTCTCCAGAGACACGCCCTTCGGCGCCGTGACCAAGTCCTTCATCGGCGTCATGACCTCGCTCAGTTTCCGCCCGAGGTCTTCCTCGAGCGAGAGGTCCCGGGTCGTGACCAACCCGAGGACTCTGCGCTCTTCATCGACTATCATTATGCCCCCGATGTTGTGCGCTCGCAGCAAGCCGAGAGCTTCGCTCGCAGTCCTCTTCGGGCCGAGAGTGATCGGGTCCTCGATGACGACTCCTTCCGAGCGCTTCACCTTGACGACCTCGGCGACCTGCTCCTCCACGGGCAGGAACCTGTGGATCACGCCTATCCCTCCCTCGCTTGCGATCGCAATGGCCATCGAAGACTCAGTTACAGTGTCCATGTTGGCGCTGACTATCGGGATGCTGAGCTCTATCCCTCTGGAGAAGCGTGAACGTGTTTCAACGTCCTTGCGCGACATGACGTCGGAGAACTTGGGGACGAGCAGGACGTCGTCGAAAGTGAGGCCGACCTTCAGTCCGTTATCGGGACCCTTCACTTGACTTCGGGTTATTCCATCGATTTATAGGGTTTTGGACTCGTCATGCTGCTGGTCTTAATTACGCGTCGCACCTCCCTGGGAGCGCTTGCGAGGAAGACTGCTGATCTTCTGCGGCATCCCAGGGAGCGGCAAGACCACTGTGGCCAAGATAGTTGCAGGGACGCTCCCGAAAGCAATTCACGTTCAGACAGACGCTGTGAGGGAGATGATCGCTCACCCGGACTTCGGGGGCGAGGAGTCGAGGTTCGTCTATGAGGGGTGCATCGCGGTGGCTAGGGAGGCGCTTCGTAATGGCTACACGGTCCTCCTGGACGGGACATTCATGCGAGAGGAGTACAGGACGAGGGCCAAAACTGCGCTGCGGAAGTATGTCACAGGAATCGATGTGGTCTACATCGCTTGCGGCCTCGAGGCTGCCCTCAGGAGGAACTCGTCCAGGCGGGCAGCCATTCCGCCAGACAAGCTGAGGAGCATACACAGGAGGTTCCAGGCAGAGCCGTCAGGATAGACACGTCCCGTCTCGGGCCTGACGAGGCTGGCAGGCGAATAGTAGCAGCGGTGCTCTAGACCTCCGCGCCGCACTGGTGCATCCATGGGAGCATGACCCGTCTTGTCCTGTATCAACTTCAAACGTCCCACCCGCCAGAAAAGCGCTGCAGCCTGCTCAGAGCGCAGTTAGACTAGGCTAACCTTCTCCCAGTCTGCCTGTCGAAAAAGTAGGTGTTCCCTTCCCTGAAGCCGCAGTACACTTCCTTGTTTATCGTCGCATCGTAAGACGGCTCGACCTGGGCCAGCAACCTGATTCCGTCCGCGTCAACGGTGACGTACTGGACGCTTCCCATCGGCTCCGCCACATAGACTCTGACCTTGAACGTGCCGGGCCTCGGCCCGTCGCTCACGGTGACGTCCTCGGGCCTGACACCCAGGACGACCACCTCTGCACCCTGGGCAGCGAACTCTACCTTCTGCCTTATCGGCCCCGACACGAAGCATGCAGCCGTGCCGGCCCTCGTAATTTCGCCGTCGATTAGGTTCATGGGTGGCGAGCCGATGAAGCCTGCGACGAACAGGTCGCTGGGCTGTTGGTAGATCTCCATGGGGTGGGCCATCTGAATCAACCTGCCGTTGTCCACGACTGCAATCCTGTCCGCCATGGTCATGGCCTCCGCCTGGTCGTGGGTCACGTACACGGTCGTCACCTTCAGCTCCTTCTGGAGTCTCTTGAGGAACCCCCTCGCTAGGACGCGCAGCTTCGCGTCCAGGTTGGAGAGCGGCTCGTCGAAGAGGAAGACCTTTGGGTTCCTCACGACTGCCCTCGCGACTGCCACCCTCTGCTGCTCTCCCCCGCTTATCTGCGACGGTTTCTTCTCGAGGAGACCAGAAATCTGCAGCAGCTCTGCCGTGGCCCTGACCCTCTTGCCAATCTCTACATCGTCCAGCTTCCTCACCCTCAGCGGAAGAGCAATGTTATCGTAGATCTTCATGTGAGGATAAAGCGCGTAGTTCTGAAAGACCATCGCTATGTCTCGCTCGCGTGGAGACAGGCCGTTCACGACCTCGCCGTCGATGTAGATGCTCCCGCTGTCGGGAGTCT
The DNA here is from genome assembly GCA_032906765.1 of Nitrososphaerales archaeon. Lineage (NCBI taxonomy): Archaea > Thermoproteati > Nitrososphaerota > Nitrososphaeria > Nitrososphaerales > Nitrososphaerales archaeon. Next base: position 21,211 of record JAJTZB010000007.1, on the reverse strand, counting down.
CAAGGCCGGCTATCATGCGCAGTATGGTCGTTTTCCCGGAGCCGGACGGGCCGAGCAGCACGACGAATTCTCCGTCGCCCACTTCGAAGTCCACGGCGTCCACAGCCTTGTGATGGCCGAACTGTTTTGTGACGTTCTCTACCTTGAGCTCCGCCATGGGTCCAGCAGAGCCGCCCTGTCCCGCCCCTTTAATCGTATGGGAAGTCTGTCGACGTGTTGAACCGGGCCAGATACACTTAAAAAAGCATAGAAGCTTCCGATATTCGAAAAAGAATGAAGCTCCGCAACGGCGTAAGCACAGCAGCTGTTGCGGGTGTTGTCATCGTAATTCTCGTCCTCGCTGGAGTCGCAGTCTACTTCTATTCTTCGGTTCCAGGCCCGACCTCCAGCACTTCGACTTCGCCTACGACCACCTCAACTACCACGACTGCCTCGGCAGGCAACACGCTAACCATCATGTCAATCTCTGGCTTCAGCGATTCCTTCTACACGGCAGTGGGGAAGGACTTCGAGGCCCAGAACCCCGGTGTGACTGTCAGGGTCCTGACGGCGCCATTTAGCGGCATCCTCGCCCAAGAGCAGACGCTCCTCCAGGCCCACGACTCGTCGGTCGACATAGTCACAGGGACACCAAGCATGATCGGCACTCTTGCTCAGTTCGCGCTGAACCTCAACCCCTACATATCCCAGTACAACCTCAACAAGTCGGACATAATCCCAGCGATGCAGTCCTCGAATGGCGACGTGGCCCTCGGGAACGGGACTGTCCGAGCGAAGGCCCTCGCGATGATGAGCGACACGATGTTCATCTACTACAGGCCGAGCATCTGGAACCAGTACCAGAGCAGCCTGAAGCCGCTGAACACCTGGGAGAACTTCATCTTCGATGAAGGCTACCTGTACAACAACACTGGCACCTACGGCGCTTTCGTAGAGACAGCCACAGCGCACGAGCTGTGGAACACGTACCTCGACGTCTACTCGTACTACTACCAGCAATCAAGCATGGGGCCAGCCAAGCCGGGGTACGGGATACTCTTCACGAACAAACTCCTTCCGTCGTTCAACAGCACGGCAGGCGTCCAGGCAACTGAGACGCTGGCCAGGATGCTCAACGCACAGCCTTCGCTCGTCAATAGCTATGGCGGATTCAACTACAACAACTTTGTCTCGTACTACACGAAGGGCTTCCAGGGCAAGAACTTCACCATGGCCATCGCGTGGCTGGCGCAGTTCTCGTCCGTCAACAAGACGCTCAACGGAGACGTCGCCTTCACTGCTCTGCCGGGAGGTCACACGCAGGAGGGAGGATCGGGCGCAGCGGTCAACGCCTACTCGCAGAACCCGACGCTCGCCTTCAAGTTCCTCCAATTCGCACTGACCCCGGCCGAGCAGGTCAAGATGTACGACCTCCAGCACGCACTGCCAGGGACATTCTCAGGCTACAAGTACCTGATCAGTGAACATCCGAACCTAGCCAAGTTCTTCCAGTCTGCCCTCTCGATGGTCCAAGCAGGAGGCGCAGAGCCCCACATAATCAGTTCGACGTGGGCTCTCATACCGATCATCGACAACGCTCTCGCATCAGTCCTCCCGCCAAACGCGGCAACACCCCAGCAGATTTCGACCGCGCTTCAAATAGCAGCTAACCAGTGGATACCGATAGTGAAGCATGGTTAGGAACGCGCGGTCCCGCCTTTTTTTAGACTGTCCAAGCTAGAGAAGGGCTGAACTTGCGAGCTTCGAAGGCCATGGGTGGTTACACGAAATGGCTCCTCGTGCTCCCTGTCGTCGCGTACCTGCTGATGTTCACGGTCTACCCGATTCTCGCGAACATCTACATCGGCGTATCGTCTGGAGCGGTGTTCACACTCTTCTCCCTTCCGCAGATGGACATGACGCTCGTCAACACGGGCGTGTTCACTGTCGGGGCTGTGGTGATAGAGTTCACAGTAGGGCTAGGGCTCGCCCTGATGGTTGACAGAGTGAAGAAGGGAGCCGGCTTCTTCACACTCGCATTCACTATCCCTGTGCTGATTTCCCCGGTCGCTGTGGGGGTCATCTGGCTTCTGATCTTCGACCCGCAGTTCGGTCCGCTGAACTACTTCCTATCGCTCTTCGGGATTCAGGGCCCGTTCTGGGTCGGGCAGCAGAGCACGATAATGGTCAGCGCGATACTCGCCTCTTCATGGGAGGAGACTCCGATTGTCTTCATCGTGATCTACGCTGGGCTCAGAGGGATCCCGAAGCAGATCTACGAGGCAGCGTCGATCGACGGCCTAGGAGGTCTCTCGCTTGTCCGCAGGGTTGTGCTCCCGACGATAAAGCCGACCCTCGTGGTCGCCGCCTTGCTCGCCTTGATGACGAGCTTCAGGAGCTTCGACCTAGTGTACATGTTTGCCATCAACGGGCCGTTCGCGTACGTTCAGACGCTCCCCTACTACCTGTACAACCTCGCGTTCTACTCCAGTTTCCAGGACTACGGCTCTGCGCTCAGCGCACTGGTCATGCTCATTGCGCTGGTGCCGACTTTCGTCCTTCTCCGCGTGATGAGAATCGACGAAAGGCTGGGTCTCGCGAAGCCAGGGTCAGGAGAAGAGAAGCCCGGCCTGATGGCTAGGCTCGGCACAGCGGTGAACAGGAGACTGGCACGCATCCGCGTGCATAGGCGGAAAGCGAGGGGGGCGGCTGTGGTCTTCGCGCCGCGGGACAGGAAGTGGGCGACAAGACTCTGGAGGCCTCTGACCTACGCTGCCCTTTCCCTCATGGCGATTCTGGCTCTCTTCCCTGTGTACTGGCTCCTGATTACCAGCGTCAAGACGTTCGACGAGATCTTCCCCATGGGCGGAGGTGCAATCTTCTTCCCGTCCGCAATCGACCTCTCAAGCTGGGCCGCCGCGCTGAACGAGATGTCAGGGTACATCACGACGAGCATTGTGGTGACAGCCAGCGTCGTCATCATAACCCTGCTCTTCGCCATTCCGACAGCGTACAGCATATCGCGCTTCAAGACCGGAGGGACTTGGATTGTCGCCTGGAACATAATTGTCAACAGCCTGCCGAGCGTCGTCTTCGTGATTCCCCTCTTCCTCCTGGTCAGGACAGCGCACATCTACAACACCTGGTTCGCCCTGATCTCCACCTATCTCATCTTCACAATCCCGATAGCAGTCTGGCTGTTGATAGGTTTCGTGGAGGACATACCGAAGCAGATAGACGATGCTGCGAGGATTGACGGGTTGGGCACCCTCGGAATCCTGACAAGGATGATATTTCCTCTGATGAAGCCTGGCATCGTGGCCGTGGTAATCTTGGCGATAATCAATTGCTGGCACGAGTTCCTCCTGACGTTGACCCTCGGTCTCACCGTGTTCAGCGGTCAGGTCCCGGTGGGTGCGAGAGGGGTCACGGTGTACATCTCCAACTTCCTATCGGCGACGGGCATCAACTGGGCCACGGTGAGCGCGGGCGCGGTCCTGGTCTCCCTGCCGCTCATAGTCATGGTGATCCTGCTGCAGAAGTACTATGTCAGCGGGCTGACGTTGGGCTCGGTGAAGGGCTAGAGGGGCTCATCCACACAGTCAGTCACGGCTCGGCCGCGCGCCTGCCGCATAGTCTTGGACAACGGGAGCCGGAGGACGCAGAGACCACTCGGGACAGTCGCTCCAAAGCGGGAAGCGCCGGGGGAGGGATTTCAGCTCTCATTTACTAGTAAATTGTAGCGAGAAAGCGAGGTAAAGGGTCGGAAGGGATTCGAATCCAAAAGGGGAATCCTCAGCCCCACTATTTGCATCTAAACCCGACTGCTACTTCCTATTCGCGTGGCGAAAGCCCTGTTTTCTGACAGGCCCCTTGTAGTGCTCGTTCCGGGGGCAATGCGGACCACACTTCTCGTTGAACGGATGGTTGTGCCCCTTCACCTCCTCCTTCTCTTCGTTTCGCTCACGGTAGGATGCCATTCGGCGAGCAGAAATGCGAATTAGACCCGCGTCTAATAAGTTCTACCGACATCCTGCATTGTTACTTCGGCTGCAGGGCAGTTGCCAAGGGCCGATAGGAGCAATCCAACCCTTGGAAAGTAGGCGTCCATCTCCTCGATGAGGCGGATGACACCGCGGAGCTCCTCGAGGTCGCAACCCACTTCCTGATCGAGGGCGTGGACGTTTAACAACGGGCAGGCGACGGACAATATCGACCCCTCGCTATCTTTGTTTTAGTGAAATTTGTCTGGATTGCAACAGCGGAAGCGGGATCTACAGTAGTCGCTCGGCTAGTCTGGTAGACATACCATTTGAGGAGTGCCCTAGCACGTTTCTAGGCGGCCGGTTTCGGTCCATGCTCAAGACGTCATTGTGACTAGGGCATTGATGCGCCGATGATTCCGAAAGGATTCGCCGACCCAGTGCTCGATTGGCACATTTACCGCCGTTTTCGGTACTAGTTTGGCATGGTACTCGTTTGGGAAATCTCGGCACGTGCCATCTGTGGTCATGGGTTCAAATCCGGTGGGGTTCGAACCCCAGCTTGACAGAACATGGTAATCAGAGTTCTCCCAAATCGAGCTTATCTTGTCCAGAATAGCTCGAATCAGGACGGTCTAGGTCGGGAGACCCGTTCTTTTAGGGCAGTGATGGTTTGAGGAGGGGCATGGAAGACCTCCGCAAAGAGATTTGGAATAAGAACGGCACTCTGAAAAGTTTCGAGTGTGGCCTTTGTAGATTGGAAAGGAACAAGCAGATTCCTGCGTCGGCACACTCACAGTATCAGCTTAGGCAAAAGAGTAGCAAGAGAGAAGTATGGGTCTGGGTTTGTACGAACCACTTCGACATGGTCAAAAGTCGCGACAGCCCCTACGAAATCCTCAGGCACTTTTTCTAAGTCGGCTCGTCCTTAGGACGGCTTGCATTCTGAATCAGAGCCAGCCACCTGATCTCTCCGTCGACCTTGATTCCCGCTCTGTCCGCTGGCGTGTCACCGAAGAGTCTCAATGGCGTCATCGTAAGCAAGAGAGGGTGGTTTGGAAGGGTTAAGTTCACGCTCACTCTTCCGTGCAATCGCTTGATTCAAGGCGTTGTCTTCGAAGAATGTTTGTAGGAATCATCGCTGTGTAAGTTGCTGCTACAAGACAGAGATGATCTTATTGGAGGATGACGTGCGGCGCATAGTGAGCCTAGGTTTCAAAGAAGACTTCGCAGTCGAATTCAGAGGCTTCAAGAAGCTCAGGAACGACAACGGCAGATGCATCTTCCACGATGGAGAGCAATGCACAATCTACCCAAATCGACCATCGGGGTGCAGACTATATCCCGTCATCTTCGACGAAGACCTGAACCATCCTGTAATGGACAGGTTATGCCCATTCAGAGCGGAGTTTCTTCTCTCATCAAAAGCCAGACGGGAAGCATCAAAGCTTTACCTCAGACTGACTAGCGAAAGAAAAGCCAACAGCAGCGAGAAGAAGAGGTCAGTCGTGGAGATATGAGTTACAGCTCCGACGCAAGGAAGGAACACCTGACTTCAAAGGAATACCTCGAATATCTTGATCAAAGACTAGGTTTTTCAAGAGGAACCGTCTATGGCCTCTGTCTGGCAGCCATAAAGTCGAAGACCGAATCCAAGTCAGGGGTCAAGGTGACATATCGAGGAGAGACCGAACGCCAGATACGTACTACTCCTCATCACTCCGTTCAGGTGCGTAAAGCTATATTCCTGATAGAGTTCAAGATGGCCAAGGCGGGAAAGCAGATCGACCGCGTGGTTCAGGTTCATCTGGAGATATAGCGGATTCCACCAATTCTCTGACCCGAATACGCTCTGTTCTGCAGGAACTATCAAGATAGCGGCTCACCGACTCCTCCGTCAAGCGTCGGCTCATGTTTAAACGGCCATCAAGGGCAACGCATGAGGATTGCCGACCGAAGAGCTTGATGTTTACGCTCTTGTGGGGGGAATTCGGGACAAGATGATGCCGAAGTCTGAGGTAATCGTTAGGACGGCCCTCGCGGAGCTTGGTCTTACGGGGGCCTCTACGCTCGACCCGAAAGGAAAGGCCCCCACGACATCCTGAAGAACTTCGACGCCTACCTGAATCAAGCCTCCGTGAAGTAGCTGATGAAGTTCTCCATCTGAGGCCCGCTGAACACGTCCTTGAATGCGGGAAGAGACGATGTTGCCTCGGTCGGATATTCAACTGTGGGTGTCATGAGCAGGGGTAAAGGGGCATCGGACAATCAGACGGCAGGACAAAAGAGGTTCAGCAGTAGCTAAAGCGAAATCTGCCAAAGTTTAGGCGATAAGGAGCTAAAGCCTCGAAAGAGCTCGATTAGGCGCTAATGAGCAGATTTAATACAAGCAACTTCGTCACCCGAGACGATTGCGATGGTCAACTGTGCAAAATGTGGTAAAGAAATTCCTGCGGGTCAGGAAGTAAGGAAAGGATTTCTAATGAAGAAAAGTTATCACAAGGTATGCCCCTAAGTAGAATCTACTGTTAAGTTCTAGTTAGGCCCCCAATTTCTTCTACTGGCCCCCTCGCAATGTGATGAGCCCCTGCTTCAATTCGTGGTACAGGCAGCCAGGGCACGGCACTCCTGCCGACACGTTTCTCTTGACTGACGGCGAATTGGCTTGCGCCTTCAGACGTTCCTCCTGTTTTGAACGTACGGCGAAACCAGGTGCCACTACTCGGCCGAGACGGTGGCCGACTTCAAGATGGTGATCAAGCGCTTCATGAAGTACGTGAGGTACGGGGACGCAGACAAGGACACGCCCTTTACTTCGAACTCGGCCTTTCCTTTATTCTGTTCTCCCATTCCTTATGGCCAACGATTCGGTTCTCTTCGAGAACATCAACCAATGATGAGAGCATGATGTTGAGCATTTCGACCTCTTCCCTCAAGTCGTCAGTAGCCTTGTTTTGTTTCCGCCGTTCCTTCTTGACGCTCACATTCATCCCCTCTGAATGCCCTTTCTCGATGTGGCGGGTAGATGGCTATAAGCTCAACGAGCCAGGCCCCGTGAGGGAACCGAGAGGTTCCGCGTAGAAAGAGTTGCCAAGTAGCTCTGAGGCGGATCGAAGCTGGTAACCTTTAGCAGCCCCATTAATCATGCCATTCGCGAGTTTGCACTTTGACGAAGGTATTAACCGCCCCGAGTTTTTGGGCTCACGAGGAGGGGAATGCGGTGACTGAGAGTAATGATCTCCTACGTAACAAAAGTAGGAGGCGGACCAGCCCGCTCTCAACCCTGGGATGTCGTTGTGCTCGCCTGAAGGGCGCTTTATTTGGTTGCAGGTTGAGGAGTAGCAGGAGCCGCCTTCCTTGTTGCCTTTCCTTTAGTAGCCTTCTTCTTGACCTTCTTCAATTTCGCCATGTGATTGTAACCTTCGACGTTGCTTAAATTCTTTTCAACTGGCAATCCCCATTCATCGTTGATTGCGGGGACAAAGGGTCTGAAGGGGACAAATCGAACCAGAGCGTGACAAACCATGTCATCTTTTCATCTGGACGGGGGAGCAACGACCTTGTGTCAATTGTGGTCGACCATCCAGCTACGTCGTGACGTGGCCCTCCGGGAGGATGGATTCCGGATCCGCTGGCTGCATCTGAGTGAGGAGCTCGGATCGTCCTTGCTCTTCGCCTTGACCGGAGGCATCATTAATGGGCATCGAGAGCCGTGTCCATGAGCGCTATGGGAACGAGTACTGGGAGAGGAACGGAGACGAGTTCCTGCGAAGGGCTAATAAGAACGGCCGGCTGCACGACGAGTGGGTTTTCCCCAACTCCAGGGAGCGTCGGAAGCTGATGCGCAAGCAGGAGCGCGAGGTGAAGGTGGAGAGCGAGGAGGCTGACGTGTCTAGAGCTGCCGAGGTCAGGGAGCTGCAGGAACGGTTGCGGCGACCTATAGCGGGCAAGTCACAGCGACGGAAGGCTGTACGGCGCAGGCTCACTCAGAGGCTGTCGGAGCTTCTGTCCGCTTCTTAGATGGGTTTCCCAGGGCGGGTGCTCGCTTTGTTTGCGCCTACGCGATTCAACAAGCATGAGTTCGTCTACTTCTCTGGCACGGTTTCCTGTCGACTCCCGTCAGACCCGCTGCGCCCGCGGGTTCCACTCACACATAGGGGAGCCTACACAGACTGACAAGGCCCGGCCGGGGCGCCTAGTCTCAAATTCCAATCCAGAAACGTCGGTAGCAAATGCGCGTCGGTGTTGAGCCTTGGCTCGCTCTGCGAGTGGTGAACATGTACTGCAGGCGACCCATGGTCTAGTAGGACTAGACTAGAAGGTTCGAATCCCTAGCTTTTCGACCTATTGCTTTCTCGCCGAACGGACTTGCGGAGTCGGTTCAGTTCGGCAATCTTTTCCTTGTACTCCTTCTTCTTCTTCTTATTTCCTTGCGCGCGCGCTTGGTCGTACAGCTTCCTCAGTTTCTCTTCTTCTGTCGCGTAATCGGACAACTTCGGAAACGAGGTCGTCGCGCCATAATTATGTCTTTCAGATAGATTGGTCTCCTGAATAAGCAGATAGCCTTAATTCAGAGTGACAAGAATTCGTTCTGTTAGGAGAGGACGTTAGACTTGGCTAAGATTACATACATGCCGACAGAGGAAGTCGTCATTCATCAAGTCTTGGAGTCCGACAACAAGATAATCTTCTTTGAAGACGTCGTGAAGCAAATACTGACGAAAGAAATTCCAGTCATCCCTACCGTCAATTGGATCGACGGAATAGCCTTTACAATATTACATTTCCCAGACACGGAGGATATCGTGCGAGAAGAGCTCAAGGGAAGGGTACACTACTCCGCTGTTCTCTTCACCAAGATTCCATATCAATCTGAGTTCATGGTGAACTTGGGAAAGGAAGACATCCGCGTGCGACTTCGCAAAGCAGATGACAACCCAGATTTCGTTGACCTGGTTGAATTTCTAAAGACGTTTAAGCATGACACGAAGGTTAGGACTAAGTTAGAACGTCCGTCAAGTTAGCACCGATGAAAGATGTCATCTAGGCTAGCACTCGCAAGCCCACCATAGCAACACCTATCTGATGGAGACGACTCATGATTGGTACAGGAAGATAAGGATTGTCTGACAGTGATAAAGGCGCGAGCCAGCAGCAGGTCCAGCTTAAGGTTCTCGAGGCGTACACTCGCGATGTAGGTCGGGGTGCCTTTCTACAGGTAAGGCAGTAAAGCGGTGCGTGGTAGAGTTGGTTCTTTGTAGTAAATGTAGAAAAAAAGCGGTGGAGATGAGAACTGAAGGAAGCCCTGTTTTGGTTTGTATTGGTTGTAATAATTACACCGGTGAATGTACTTGTTCATCAAGCTGAGTACGGCACTAGTTCAAGGACAATCTTTCCTAGAGGAAGCACGTAGAACTTACGGCCTTCAAAGTACGCCGATTCGATGGCCGGCCGAAGAGAAGAGGTCGCGGGCAGAGACACCCTAGAGACCCTTACCAGAAGAACCTTCTTGTCGAGAATGGGCCCGTTGTGAACGACAGGAAGGTGGAGAAAGTTGATTCGACACGGCGAGCGGCGGACGAGCTGGCGCAAACCGGCGTTCCCCAGGGGACCGTCGTCTTGGCCAAGGAACAGACTCTGGGCAGGGGATGACGCAGTAGAGAGTGGCGTTCACCAGAGGGCGGGCTTTGCACGTCCCTGGTTCCGAGGTCGACCAGAACCACTGGGACATACCTCGTCAGCGTGACCGCCCAGCTTCAGTTTCCATCGTGATGTTTTCAACTAGATTCACCCATCATCTGGAGACGCCTGCTTCTTCACTTGGACATCTAGCTTCCACTTTGCAACTACCACCTTTTCTGCAGCCACATTGATGGATACCTCCGGCATGACAGAAGAATTAGCAGTTTTCTGTAAGTGAATCCCTAAGTATCCAGTCAAGAAGCGGCCCACGAAGAATAACGCCGAAGTACGCCCGAATCAAGCTCACGAGCGCGAACCTGGAGCAGCTCGAGAGGGTGGCGAAGAGCATCAGGGAGATCGCAGAAAAGACGGGCGTCAGGGTAAAGGGCCCGCAGCCTCTTCCGACTAAGAGGCTCAGGATCACCACCCGCAAGGCGCCGACCGGAGAGGGCACACACACCTTCGACCACTGGCAGCTAAGGATTCACAGGAGGATTCTCGACGTCCAGCCGGACGACAGGACGTTGAGGCAGATCACGAGGTTGGAGATTCCCGAGGACGTGAAGGTAGAGATCATTCTGACTACTTAGAGCGCCTTACTCATTCTTTTCAGCCCAGCGTCAAGACCAAGCTCGTAATCGTAGTGTGATGACTCTGCCTTCTCCCTGCTCCATTCTCTTTTAGAGCGTTGCATCGGCCACAAAATGCCGATGATCTACGTCAGGAAGGAGACCAAGGACGAGGGGCGACAGAAGACCAAAGACGGCATAATCAAACCTGGCCGGAACGTCGTGGTGATCGATGACGTGATCGCAACGGGAGGCTCGACGACCGCCGCGATAAGCGCGATTAGGTCGGAGGGAGGCGAGGTGGAGGATACTATCGTCCTGATCGACAGACTCGAGGGCGCCAGAAAAGATGAAAAAATCTTGGAGAAATGGCGTCTCGCTTCACTCGCTGACTGACATTCTTGAAGTTACCGAAATCCTCTACTTCAAGGAGACGATTGGTGTCGAAGAGAGGAAGGCCATCATCAGTCAGGTTGGTCGCGGGAAGGGTCAGTAAACCATGAGCCCTTTTTCCTCGAGCATCACGTGCAGGTTGTTCACGGCCCTGTAAACCTCGCTCTCCTTCTTCGCTCCGGTGCAGACAAGCTTTCCCGACGAGAACACCAAGAACACCGTTTTCGGGTCGGCCATTCTGTGTATGAGACCGGGGAACTGCTCCGGCTCGTACATCGATTTTGGTAACTGTCTAGCCGCTTCCTCAAGGTGAATCTTTCTTCCAAGGTCCACCGATGCCACCATGTTCTGTATCACTATCTCTGCCTCGTTCTTGATGGGGATGCCCCCCTTCTTCAACCTCCTGACGACCTCCTGCACGGCCTTTCTTGACTGCTCCTCCGATTTCGCGCCAGTACAGACCATCTTCCCCGAGCTGAAGATCAGGGTAGCCGTCTTTGGGCTCTTCAGCCTGAAGACCAGTCCAGGGAATTGGTCGGGATGATACTCGACGTCGACAAAGTTCTTGGTTATCAGGTTGAGGTCGACCCTCTGATTTATCGAGGCAGAGGCGACAACGTTCTCAATGCTTACTATCGCCTTCGTTTGGGGCATTGAGGAGGCGTGAAGATTCGACAGCCTATATAGGACATTAATGGCGGCGGGAATGGTCCGATAACATGCCGGGTCATGCAAGGCTTGATTGGTAGATGAGGCGCATCTCAAATGATCCTCAAACGCCGAAGAGTTATTAGAATCACTTGGGAATCGCGGCTTGCCTGCGCTAGGTCAGCATTTCGAATTGCACACCAGGACAACAACTCCCACTTCTAACAAAATGCTGGGTTTGTAGTAGCTGACCAGAAATGCGCCCCCTTAGAAGGGAACGATAATTTCCTTAAACTCCAGCTTTTAACCTAAAAGTGAGGATGGGATTCTCGCCTGAATTTGCCGGTAAAATAGGGAGGACGCACAACTTCAGGTCCAACTCGTGTCCTCACCTATTTCCCGATGCCCGCGCTCGGCCACCCGCCACTGAGCTGGCTGCATCCGGCACTCAAGGACTGACGGGTCGGTCCGGTTCACATCACGTACAGGTATATCGGATGAGGCTTCCTCCAGCCCGCAGGCGTGACCTCTATCTCACGCGCAGGCGTCCAACCTGGAATCGGGTAGTCAAAATTTACGATTCTGACACCAGGCCTCAGTTCTTTCATGAACTTGGGCGCCATCAAGTTCAAGGTATAGCTCGAAAGATACATGGCAAGGACGTCGGCCTTTCTCAAGCTTACCTTCTTGAAGCTGCGACACGATATCATGATCTGACGGGACAGTCCCATCTCCTTCACCTTTCTGCGGCATTCTTTCACGAGGCGCCTCCGAACCTCCACCCCCACCACTCTGGCATGAAAGTCCTTGGCCGCTGCTATCACCATTCTGCCGTCGCCCGAGCCGAGATCGAACACCGTCTCATCTGGCATCACAGAAGCCAAGGTGAGCATCTTCGGTATGATGTCTTCCGGAGTCGGGATGTATGGTTCGGTGTAATTCATTCATGCCAAGTGGTTTCTCGCCTTAGATAAGCATCGAGGGTGGCAGGGGTCGCGCCCACTATTATCGCGGCGACCTAGCTCTCAACTACTGGTTGGCAGGGTGTAGAAAGCCATTAGGTTACTACAGCCTACGACTATGTTGGGGTAAGCACCTTCGAGCAGGAGGGAGGGAAGGAAGATCGGTTCGTCAGGCATGGTTCCAACCATCCCTCCGCGCCCACAGGTGGAAAGTAAAACTGAAAGGTTGGCGGTGGACGTGATGAAGCGGGTATGACCGAAGAGGAAGTGAACGAAGAAGCTGTCAAGTTCACGCTCGAAGAGTTGAGACGTCCGAGAGATCAGATCGACCAGACGGTCAAGCAGCTGGAGTCGCTAATACAGAATCCTCAGACAGCGGCCCAAGCGTCACCGGCAAAGATAACGGCAAGGCTGCAATCAGCGAAGCGGACACCCTTCTGATGGACGAGGCCGCCTCTTCGCTGCGGACGCTCAAGCAGGAGGTCGAAGCGGCGATGGGAAGGGCGGGTGGATGGTACATCGACAGGGGTTCCCTCATCAGGAGGATAGCCGAGGAGCACGGCGGAGTCTGGCTGCAGAACCTGACCTTCGCTCTGAACGCGTGCTCAACTGCCGCATGGAGGTCAATCACCTACGAGAGGAGGCTGCCCTCGGCCGTCCTGAAAGTGGGGGACTTCCCCCTGAGGCTCACCTCGTCAGAGAGCTGATGCCTTCATGGCTGCGGAAAGACGTCAGGAGCGGCGACTTCGCGGCCGAGGAGGTCCAAGAAATCGTCAGGGACTTCTTGAGGTCCGGTCGTCATGCGTAAAGGGCGAGCCCTTGCGGAACGCTATCTTCGCGACCGAGCCCTGATCTTTCTGCAGACCCTTCACTCGCAAGTTCCTAGACGTCCCTGACTCGTCCACTACCTCCACGACGGTCGTCGGGAGCCTGGCCGCTAGGTTGTCCGCGAGCCACGCCGCCATGACTGGGTCGCCGTCGCCGATCCTCACGAAAGACCTTCTGACGGAGACCCCTTCCACCAGCTTGATGACTCCGTTGCAGGCGTAGACCTTGGAGTTGAATGTCTGAGAGGCAATCCTCGTCTCGCCGAGGAAGGCGGCCATCCCTATCCTTGAACCCGGGTCGAGCCCGACCAGCAGCATCCTGTCTCCCTCCGACAGCCGGGCGAGTATCTGGCCCGAGGCGACGTCGGAGTTCGCATCCAAGTCCTCCAAGGCCATCGTGGGTGTGTGGAACAGCCCCGCCTCTGCCCTCGTCGTGAGCACCAGCTCGCATTCTTCGCTCCTGTCCCCGGGCACGAGGCTCAGGAACGGCAGGCCAGCGCTTCTCAGCTTCGAGACTATGGTGTAGTATGCCCTGCCGTCGGCGGTCATCACGCAGATTCGGCTCATTTATCTCCTGGCTCGTGACGAGACCCGACAGCCACTAATGAGCTTTAGCGCAGCCAAATTGGGGGTCGTATTGTGACGAGCCTGCGCTCATACCCTGCGTATCACCTTCGTCGAATATAACTGGACCGGCTGCTCTGGAGGTAACCCTTCCGCATCCGTGCTTCGCGGTTGCTTCGGCGGCGCCTATTTACCTACCTGGCAGCTTGTGCACCTTCAGCACCATAGAACTCACAGTGCGCTTCACGCCTTGTATCTTCATTATCTTGTTCTCGAGGACGTCCCTGAACTCCTCGACATCTGAAGCCGAGAAGAGGGTGACGATATCGAACTCGCCTGTCACCTCGTAGAGCGCCACGAGATCGTCAAGCTTACCAAGGGCCTGCACCACCTCGTCCATCAATGGAGACTCTACGAAGATATTCACAAACACGAGCAGTCGTGTCAACTCAGGTCATCGGGTTGATATATTTCCGTGGGTCTTCCCTCGGGATTCGCCTATAAGAATTCCACAGGGGCCCATCGTTGCCTATTCGAGCGGCTTGCACTTCTCGTGTATCGACTTGTCCTTGTACATTGTTATGCGCTGGCCCACCTCAATCTCACGACCACATTCGGCGCACGCTGTCCTGTACCTCGCTCTCGCGGGATCTTCGGCGTCAAAGGTTCCTTAAGAACGGTGACTGGCCTCACGAGGACGTCGAACTCGTCTAATTCTTCCTCGGAGTATCCATGAGCCCGCGCAGGAGCGGACGTACTGCGTGGGCTTGCCTCCGGCCACGGAACGAACCCTTGCGGATGCTCATCCACCCTCCCCTTGATAGTAGACCCCCAAGCCAAACCGAGTTCGGCGTCGAGAAACTTCTTGCATGCCGCTCTCCCTTGGCTTGACAGACAGCGGGAAATCCTTGTTTTCAGTTATTCGTGATTTCTTGGTCTCCCGTCCTTGCTGACCTACTTACGGGTCAATCGAGCTCGCTCGGAACACTTAATATCGTGTTCGGGTTGATTTTCCTTGCCGATTCTGGCTTGACATATCAGGTTGCATGTTCAGCGTGCGGTTGCACACTCTACTCCGGGTTTGGCATTAGGAACCCAGCGGACGTCCTGAAGCCGTTGGGCTTCAGGTGCAAGAAGTGCGGAGCAAATCTCTCGAGAGACCATTTCAAGGTCGATGTTTGGAGGTCCGAGGATGTCATTACGTCGGCGGAACATCCGCAGCTTCTTCCATTCGCTCAGGCCTCGAAGTGACGCTGGAGGCCCTCGCCTCAATCAACAGAGCGCCACCGACCGTGGCTCTCTCACAGCATCGCGGAGCTTCATGGCGACCTCGCTTCGATGAGGCAAGGGCTTGTGTATATCCGTGGAGACTAGAGACCAGGAGAAAGATGAGCCTCCTTCACCGAGCCCGCTGGGACCGCTAACCTACAGGTGTCGGTACTGCGGGCAGGTGGTGAAGCCGGAGGACCAGGCCGGGAAGGTTACCCTAGCGAACATAGTTGATATCGAACCCGATGGGTCAGTGCTCAAGGCTTGCAGGAGGTGCGCGAACCTTCATCCACAATGTCAAAGGCTTTCAAGTGGTGAACGGCGGAATGATCGGCCTCGGTCGAAGGCATCAAAACTGGGGATGGACATCGAGGCAGATTGAGGCATCGTCGGAAACCGGCATTGGAGGTGACCTGGGCGTCTTGACTCGCAGGGAGAAACTAGGGGACGAACTTCGCCGAAGCGAGAACCATTACCAGAGTGGCTGTTTACTGGCTGTGTTACGCGACTAGCGTGCTAGTCGCAGAGAATCGTTCAAGAAAAAGGCAAGGGCACTATGATAAGAAAGGTGCGCTGCGGTGCGGCGCCGTGCAGTCCTGCGCACTCCAGCTCTAGCGCGACAATAGCGAGCTAATGGCAAGGCCCCCATTCACAGGAGCTTTAGGGCCATATCCAGCGTCTCCTTGCACGTCTTATCCGAGGCAGGGTCACCTCCAATCAACATCAGCGGGGTCGTCATCCCCTCGAACTTCTTCCCCTCTTCCACCGCTATGACCTTCGCCCAAATCCTGCCGTTCGCCAGGTTTAGGATGAAGAGGATTAGGGGTACGCCGTACTTTATCGCGGTCTTGAGCTCCGCCAAGAGCTTCCCTCTGGGTATCCATCTCTGCCTCGTTCCGGCCTCAGAAAGGGTCAACGCCTTGAAGGCACCGACAGCCTTCACCACATTGTCGGGAGAACCGTAGAAGATGAAGTCTGGTTCACCCTCCTTCAAGCTGGACGTATGCATCTTACCCGCATTCCGGAGCGTGTTCTCAGAGAACTGGAGTTGGGCGCGGTTCCCCTTGTCTCTGTTTGCAATTCCCGCCTCCCTCGTCAGCTTCCCGCCGGTCTGCGGGGCGGGGGCCTCGACCTCCGCGGGCGACTTCGGGACCTCCTGAGCTGCCTTCTGTCCCTGAGCACCATCGCCTCCGTTACCTGCGTCCTCTCTCTGTTCTTTCGGCGATTCACGCCCTCGCGCAAGGGAACCAAGGTACTCATCGACTTGCTCCGAAAGTATGGCGAACTTCTCCAGTATGCCCTCGGTGCCCTTGATCAGCCCGGCGATTGTTCTGGCCGACTCGCCTCGCTTCTCAAACCAATCATAGTACTCGGCCACCGTTCGTTTGTACTCCGACTCTCTGAGTTCCTCATCTTTGCTAATCTTCTCTACGACTTGGGTCTGTGCCCTTACCGCCTTGCCTTGGCTCTCTACGATGGAGACCATTTCGCCGGTCTCCTCACCTAACTCGGTGACCCTGCCCGAAAGTTCGGAGACAGACGCCTGCGCGGTCGCGATAGCACCCGTTAACGGCCCCAGACGGGTCTCGAGTTGCTTCAGGGCGTAGTCAACCACGCTCGCTTCGGCTTCTTCGCCACGATTCGAGTGGGCAACAGCCAGGTCATAGAGCTCCAACGCCCAACTGAAATAGAGATAGATCGAAACCAGCCAGATCACGGACAGGACAGGCCCATCCAACCAAGGCGAAGACACGAGACCTGAAATCTGAGCAAAAAGTGTGGACAGAGAGAAGGTGGCAAAGACGAAGCCCACTGATATCGCAAGGACCCTCCTGCCCATCTCCTCCGCCTTCTTCTTCGTCAGTTGTGTGGTGACTTCCCACACCAAGTATGCCAGAAAAGCCCCGAACGTTATCGGGGACAGGAATAGATCAACACCCATCGTTACTTCGCTCCTTCCCGAGAATGGTCGTCGCTCTACGGATTTGGTCCATTGTCACCTGGGCCTCGGTTTGTAGAGACGTTCACAAGCCTCCACCTGACCTGTCCGTCGATGATCATGACGCCCACCACCTTCCCCACCGCGCTCCTGAGCGAGCTGGGCGCTCCTTCCACCGGAATCTCGAACCTGCGCCTGGCTTCGATGACTGCCACGCCGTTCCTGTTTACGGCAATGAGCTTCCCTACCACCTCCGACAGCTCGCGGATGGAGGTGACCTTGAGGTCTGCCGTGAGCTGCTCCGCTTCCGGTGAATCATCGACAGGTTTAGTGACCCGACCGCCCCCGCCATCTTCCGTCTGCCTGGAGTTCACTCTACTTTAGCCCCACCCTAAACTATGGAACTCGTGACGCTTATATAGTTTACCCCCCTACTATACTGCCGTGAGAACTACTGCAGGCAATGCCAGGGACAAGATTCTCGAGGCGGCGAAGTCCCCTCGGCGCTGGACAGACCTGCTCAGAGCGACGGACGTCACGCCGAAGAGGCTCCTCGAGCTGCTCAACGACCTGTCGGACAAGGGACTGATTGCAAAGGACAGCGAAGGCAGGTATGTGCTGACCGAAAGGGGGCGCGAGGCGCCCTCTCGCGAAAGGAAGAAGACGCATTTCGAGACGGTCCTCGAACTGGCGTCGAAGTGTGACCCCATTCAGATCGATGTGAAGAAGTACCTCATCCATCTGTACCCCGGCCTGTCGTGGGTCACGAGCTCGTACAACGCGGAGGTCAGTCGGTGGAGGAGGACTGGCCAGTGGAAGAAGCTGGGGGAGTCGTTCGCCGAACTGTCCCATCAGTCAGACGCCCTGGTCCAGCTGGATAACGACCTCCATCAATTCCTTGGTGAAGTCTTCGGGCCAGGATGGCGCTACGAGATAAGGTACAGGAAGGGGACCGGGTGGAGCCCGCTCGCAGGTTCCGAAAGGGAGGCCGAGAGACTGTCGAAGGAAGGGATGGAGCTGCCCGAGTACGACCCGGAGCTGAAGTACACGCCCGCAGGGGTGGGCAACTATCCGGAGGATTACCTGATGGAGGCGACCTTGAAGGGCTGGAATGACTCCGTGAATCATGCCCTGAAGATGTATGACGGCGCGATGGGGGTGGTCGGCGGACTTGAAGCTCCAAAGGGCGAACCGTTCAAGGACGCGCTAAGGTTCATGGAAGTGAAGAGTACCCTGGAGAGAACATGCGAGATTCTTCGGGAGTGCCTCGGCGCGTTGGCTGGCAAGAAGGAGACGCAGAAGAAAGAAGGGCGAACCATCGCCAATCAATCACGAAGCTGATTATCGTCCGCATTCTCACACTGCTACAGACGACTACAGTTGTTGGGTTAGGTTGACATCCTCGCCTTGACGTACTCCCCAAACGGTACTGCTGCAAGATACCATCTGTACCGGCGATTACTATTCTCCTTGCCTGAACGATTCAGCGAGCATCTGGTCAGTCAGACTGTAGGACTCGCCTTCCTTCTCGACGAAACCTGCCTTGACCAGATTGGTCAGGAGCTCCGTAATGTTTCTGTCATTGATGGTCCTGCCTTCAGCGGCTTCCATGGCTCCCTTTGTCGTCGACCACGATGAAGATTGAGCTCTGGCCAGATGCCGGATGATTGCCTCGTAACGTTGCGTGCCAACCTCCCTGCCCTTCAGAAAGTTCCTGAACTCCTGCCTGACCAGCGACTTGCCCACTTCGACAGTCTGGTCGATGGCACTCTCTGACATCGCGCCTGCCTTAATGCTCGTGATGCCGAAGAGGGTCAACCAGCCAATTATTCCGTCCAACTTCTTCACAGCGGCATCCATAACCCCCTCCTCAATCTTCATCTTCGCCTGCTTGAATCCACGCATAAGAAAGTCTCTCGCCATCCCTTCGGGAAGGCGGTGGAGACGTATCTCGGTGATGTGCCTTCCATAGAGGGGCGCTTTGGCGTCCTGACTCCCAATGAAGTCGTAGAGCAAGCCGACAGCAGAACCGGTTAGGACGACGGTAATGTTGCGGCAGTAGTCGTAGACATGAGCGATCAGCTTTGCCATGTCAACACCTGCTACCTTCTTCAATTCCTGCGCTTCGTCGAAGGATATGATCATCCTCGTCTTCTCGTGCTTGGCCCAGGCGTTGAGCTCGTCGAACAGGGTGGAGAGTTGGGCGGGCTCCTTGCCTCCCCAGCTTATGCTCAAACCAACGTTGGATACGCCGACGCCTTGCACGCGCTTGAGCCAGTTGAAGAGCCTCCTTCCGGAACTCAGGTGCGCCTTGTAGAACTCGTTCAGAGTGCGCTCAATCTCCTGAATCAGATCCTTTTTGGTAGCATAGGGCTTGCTCGCTAGAGCACGCATATCCAGCACGATGGAAGGCTGAGCAGTCTGATTCAAGGCTGTCAGGAGAAGGGAAGTCTTGCCGGTCCTTCTCAGACCGATGATTGTCACCAGCGGCACTCCTTTCTTCAGGGCGGAGATGAGAGACTTTAGCTCCTCCTCTGTGTCGTACAGGTCTCTCTTGTTGTCCTTGGGCCTCTGGTCAAAGAGCAAGTTACTTGTTCCACCACAAGTTGCTTGCCCTACCACAAGTTAAAGGTTGCGGGGCAGAAGAACAATTTCTCCATGCCGGAACGATAGTAGCAGAAGTAACAGACATCATAAGCATTTGCTACATCTGTTACTTTTGCTACTTTTCCATGAGTCGCAGCGTCTCTATATGCCGAGCTTGGGCACGCAGGTGAGGTAAGCCTTGCGCAGCTCTTCCTTGTCAACGTGGTCATAGATGTCGATCGCGTCCCTCCTCTTGTCGCCCCGAAGTATCTGAATGAACTCTCTTGACATACCCGCTCTCCGAAGGTGCGTTGTGAACCAGTGTCTGAAGTTGTGGGTCGAGAAATGGTCCTCGATGCTGGCGGACTTCGAGTTATGGAGCCCGGCCCTCTCTGCGTACTTCACCATCATGTTGTAAATACCACTCCTCATCAGCCTCCGGCCGGTCTCCCCGACGAACAGGGCGTCGGTCTGCAATTGCATAGTCTCCCTTATCGATATCCACCGTCTCAGGACAACGGCACACTCGTCGTCGAAGAAGACGATCCTTCCGCTTCTCTTCTTGAACCTCTTCTTCTCTAGGGTTATCGCGCCATCGGCCCAATCGATGTCCTGGACGTTCAGAGAGACCAGCTCCCCTCTCCTGAGACCGGTCTTGGCAAGTAGGATCGCCACTGCCTTGTCCCTGGGATTCAGGATAGAGTGGATGAGGGCCGACATCTGCTCGACGGAGATTAGTTTACGGGACGACTCGTCGCTGGTCCCCTCCTTGTACTCTGCGAGAAATCTCTTCCTGACTATCAGGACGGGATTCCCTCCGACGTGCCCCTCGAAGGCGAGGAATCCGTAGAACGTCGACAGGGCAGTGAAGTTGTTCTCCAGCGTCTTGTGGTCAAGGCTCTGAGACCGCCTGTGACGAAGGTATTCCTTAAGTGTGAAACGGTCGACCTCGAACGGATGGACACGCATCTGCTCGAGGAATTCGAGAAAGTGTTTGACGGCGAGTGAATAGCTCTCTATGGTACCGGGGGCGAGGTTTCTGTCCCTGCAGTCCTGGACGAACGCAAGGGCAAGTTGGGCCGGTTCCACCCTCTCTTCGGCGTGAAGTTCCTGCGTCAACCCTTCCACTTCCACCCCCTCGCCGTGGCCTCAAGGAGCCCGTATGCCTCCAGACCGGAGATCTGCCTATCGATCGCCTTGATCAGTTCTTCTTCGTTCAGGTCGATCCCGAGTTTCCGGAGCAGGTCGTCGCTGTCGACTACCTTCTCGTTCCTGAAGAGCTCGATGAGCTGCTTTTCGTACGCCCTGACGCCCTGGAAGGACTCGTCCAGAAATGGTTGGACCCGGTGCCTCCTGAGTTCCCTGTCCAGCCTGTCCGCGAGTTCCCTCGCCAGCCTCACCTCTGTCTGCAGCCTAGCAACCTCCTCATCCCGCTGCTTGAGCTCGCGAACCAGCTCGCTGCGCGCTTTGAAGCCCTCCTCTCCTTCCTCCTGCCTGAGCGAGTTTTCGACATGCTCGACCACGAACTTCGAGACGGGGGTGCCGGACTTCGCAGCGAGCTTCTTCCACTTGCTTGCCAATGCGACCGACGGGAGGTAGACGTAGATCGCCCTCTCCTTCAGGTGCCGCTTTGAGACTACCAATCCAAGCTCTGTGACCTTGCCGAGGTTATAAGCATTACTAGTAAAAAAGCGCCGGGGGAGGGATTTGAACCCTCGACCCGCTTTCGCAAGACAGGCTTGCTTGCTCGCTGGATTCCAGGCTTGCGCTCCCAAGAGAGCTGCGCCCTACCGAGCTAGGCGACCCCGGC
>JAJTZB010000006.1 GCA_032906765.1 Nitrososphaerales archaeon | reverse complement strand
GAAGGTGACCCAGTTCAGAATCGCCTGCGCTGGGGTCGCGTTGTACTTGGTCAGGATTGCACGCGGGACGTGCGACGCTGGAATGCTGCCGCTTCCGAGCGGGCTGTAGGCGATCACTGTCATCCCCTGTTTCTCGCAGTACGGCAGGATGTCTGCCTCTATCGACCTCTGGTTCAGAGAGTACTCGACCTGGTTCGAGACGAGCTCGCTCTTCGTAAGCGCGTCCTGAGCTCCTTTCGTCTGTTCTACAGAGAAGTTGCTGACGCCGATGTATCTGACGAGACCGTCGCGGACCAGTTTCTCCATCGCGTTCATCGTCTCCCTGATAGGGATTCGCGGGTTTGGCCAGTGGACCTGGTACAGGTCAATCTGCTTGATTCCCAACCTCTGAAGACTCCCTTTGCAGGCCTCCAAGACGTCGTCGTGGTGCAGGTGGTTCGGCCAGACCTTGGTGGCGACGAAGACCGAGTCTCTTCTATCCTTAATCACCTCGGCGACCAGCGGCTCCGACCCGTAGGCCTCGGCAGTATCGATTAGGTTGATTCCGAGCTCGATTCCCCGCCTAAGCGAGTCCATCTGCTCAAGCCTCTCCTTTGAACTCCGGATCGTACCCAGCTTCCAAGTGCCCATCCCTATCGTCGAGATTTTCTCTCCGGTCTTCCCGATTGTCCTGTACTCCATTGCCTAGATACTCGCGACAGCTGCCTTTAGAAGTATCACTGTTGATTTTGAAGAGCCTCGGGAGGATATGTAACGCGGCGACATTCCAAAGGCACTGGCCAGGATGGCTGGAAGCGAGGGTGAAAGGCTTGATTTGTGAAGGCCTTGACGCAAAGTCAATCCGAGAGACACTTCTGACTGAAGACCGAGTGCCTGTCAAGATAAGAACGCTGAAGTGGAAGCAAAACCTGTATTGAGGATGAGCCAGCGGTGAGGTTTGAACTCACGATTTCCTGCTCGCTTTGGCGCGGCCGTACAAGGCAGGCGCTGAAGTCGGTTTTTCCTCTAACCAGGCTGAGCTACGCTGGCACGGCCCTTGGCTACGTCAAGAACGGTTTATCTCTATTTAGTTCTGCTATTCCTTCGTCGGATAGGATTACTTCGAGACATTAACTCTTGGATTGGAGTGCCGTCTTCGGGTTCACCCCATCGTTTCGTCAGCGTCGTCTTCGCCTTATGGCAGCCGAAGCGACGGCGGGCCGCTGCTCCTGTCGAGCACGCCGAATACGTCGCCGACCACCATAGCGAAGAACTGACCGTATTCTTCGTCGTCGAGCGTTACGACTTGGACCTTTCCTTGGTCGACGGCAATCTTGTGGCTCAGAAGGTGATAACAGAGCTCGGCTTTGCCGCTCATCACTTGGAAGAAGAAGTCTGAGCACGAGCAGTACGGCTTCTCTGGGTCGATGAACTCGTCTCCCAGGCGCCCCACGACCGTGTATAACCGCCTGCCACTGGGGACGAACCTGTGCTCCTTCACCCCGCCAGAGAGGACCGTGTCAATCGCCCTGTCCAGCATCGCGCCGTAGCCCGCATACCTGCGGGCTGCGAGTTTCAGGGTCTCTTTCGCGTCGCTCAAGCGTTGTCGGCCTTCTTCTCACGAAGGAACTGGGTTAATGATGTTTGGTCCTTGACGCTTGACAGGTCAGAAAGTCTCACACCCACCCGCCTGAACTCCTTGCCGACTGTTCTGCCAAGCTCGCCCAGAAGGGTGCGGACTCCCTCCTTCATGGTTGTAAGGTCCGACGCGGGGCTTTCGAAGGTCCTGCTTTTCGTCTTGGTCGAGAGGTCGGTGAGGATTGCGATAGCAGTGAGGGTTCTGAATGAGATGTCACGCGAGTTGAGGCGTCGGTGGAGGTCCTCAAGGGCCCCGGCCAACTGGGCGAGAGCAATATCCGAGTCGTTCGTGTCGTGCTTCAGCGTAATAATCCTGCTCAGCTGGGTGGGCTCCTGTTTCTCCGACACAGGGTCGTCATCTTGACCGTTGGCCTCGGCGCGGAGATGCATAGCGAGCTTTCTCCCGAGGCGCCCCTCCAACTCCTGAACCGTTGCCTTCGAGAGCTCCTCTACTGTTGTGATTTTGAGGCCTTCCAAAATCTGCGCCGTCTTCGGTCCTACCCCATACAGCTTGGTGACGGGGAGGGGATTCAGAAACGACGTTGTCGATTCGGGCGGCACCATCGTCAATCCGTCTGGCTTCTTGAAGTCGGACGCCACCTTGGCCACGGCCTTGCTCCTCCCCACACCGATGGAACATGTCAATCGCTCTGATGCCAGGACAGACTCCTTGATCTTTGCCGCAATCTGCTTCGCCTTGCCGAAGTCTTCGTGCGAAACTCGAGTCATGTCGAGAAAGGCTTCGTCGATTCCAGTTTGTTCCAACGCGTCCACATTCTCCCTCGCGAGTTGCATCACCCTCTCCGAAACCAATTCGTACTTCTCACGTTTCATTTTGATTAGGACTGGGTTTTCACCCTGAAGCTTGCGCTTGGCAGAGACGATCGGCATTCCAGACCTGACTCCGAACTCCCTCGCTTTGTAGTTCGCGGTGGCTACGACGCCGCTGTCTTCTGTCCTTCCAGAAAAGACGCAGACGAGGACGGGCATGCTCTTCAGCGCGGGGTTCTCTGCCTCTTCGACCTGGGCGTAGAAGTAGTCGAGGTCGAGGTGACCTATGACGCGAACCAAGAAAACAGAGCGTCGTCGCGGCCGATTTAGCTATTGTTGAAGGTGGAGTCGGCCGGATCTTCCCCTATCACTTTTGATGTGGGCAGAGAGGCTTGAGAACTTCCCTCTTTGCCCACGTTCTGACCACTCGATTTCGAGTGTTCGGGCTGCGTATAAAAGCACAACTCAGACTGCGACCCATGCTCAAATCCCGGCCAGGGCAAGAAATCATACGACTCCTTGAAATGCTGTTAAGGACTGAACCCGAAGAGATGTAGTCGCCGAGACTACAACACAATGAATTGTGCTCAAAGACTCGACAAGAGCTCAGTCTGCTGGGTTCGGACCCCGCCGGGCCCATTAGACATAAATAACAAACGCCGAAGACAATCCAATCAATGCCATTGTACATTGATGTGCACAAGAAGGTCAAAGGGGTGACCGCGAAAGCGGTGGCCGAAGCCCATCAGAAGGATCTCGAACACCAGGGGAAGCACGGAGTACAATTCCTGAAGTATTGGGTGGACGAGAAGTCAGAATCTGTCTTTTGCCTCGTCAGCGCGCCGGACAGCAAGACTCCCAACAAGGTACACAAGGAGGCCCATGGCCTGGTTGCGGATGAGATCCACGAGGTAACGGAAGGCAAGTAAACGAGTTATCACACAGGAATCCATTCTTAGAACTCAGTTGGGCTTGGACCCCACAGGGCTCGCCGCAGCTCAACGTGTCTCGGGTGATTTCTATCCAGCACGTTGTGTTCAAAGACATCCTAATCGTTGATTTGGGACGAGCAATTCAGGCGGCACCCACGATCTTCATGGAAATCCCCGAGACGGTTAGGCCCAGGCGGATACAGCTGATTTCTTGACTCGTGGCCCCAGCCTTGCAAACCCATAATATGTCGGGTCGGTCCTAGAACGCGGGAAAAACAAATGAGCCCGGCCTCTGTGGAGGAAGAGACTGAGCGCCTTCTATCCAAGATGGACGAGGTACAGTTGGACCGATACGGGATAGTTGGGGAATATGTGAGATTTGACAACGATGTGAGAAACTCGCTTAAGGATTTCAAACTCAAGATAATCTCAGGCTTTGAGAACCAGAAGCCAGGGAGGTCCAGCTTTCTGGTTTGGGGCCCTCCTGGGAGTGGCAAAACATTCTTTGTTCAACAAATCGCGAAGTCCCTCGCAAGAGACGTTGACTACAGGGAATTCAATCTAGCGCAAACAGGCGAGGCCGAATTCAGGAGATTGCTGGAGAGCGCGGAGAAATCTAGCAGACCATGCTTGTGTTTCATCGACGAGATTGACTCGAAGCCGTTGGAGCCATGGCCCTACGAGGCCCTCCTGCCGTGCATTGAGCCATCGAAGGAGGGTAAACGTAGAATCTGTTTTGTTCTGGCAGGGAGCGGCGGGTCTAGCCTCGATGAAATGAAGGCGAAGATTGCAGGGAGGCCAAAGGGCAAGGATCTTCTGAGCAGGATTCTGAGAGGATGCGAATTCGTAATACCGCCGCTCGGAGTCGGCGACAAGCTGCTGGTCGCTGCAACCCAAATCGTCGAATCGGCGAGGGAGAGGGGCATCGTTGTTGAGGAAATCGACAAGCTGGCCCTCTACTTCATAGCTGTGAATCCGGCCTTTTCCAGTGCGAGGCAGCTCCGGGGTCTTGCGGTGTCGTGTGTAGAGCGCGTCCCCCGAGGCGAGGACCGAGTCAAGTTTGACTATTTGTTCGCTCCCGGCGATCCGGAAAACAAAGAATTCTGGGTAGCGGCCCAATCAAGAAAGGTGAGACTTGCGGGCGAGTACGTATCTGTCAAAGTGGGCTCTTTGATGCTTGAGAGGGAAGAGCCTGGAATGCCCCTGCTAACCAAGAGCATGCGGCTGGCAATTCTTCCGCTTGCAAACATGAGTCCTGATCCGGCGGACGAATACTTTGCCGATGGGATGACAGAAGAGCTAATCTCCAAATTATCACAGATGGGGGACTTGCGCGTAATCGCTCGGACCTCGGTGATGCGCTACAAAGGTACAGCAAAGCCGATTCGAGAAATCGGGCGAGAACTCGGAGTCCAAACGATTATCGAGGGAAGCGTCAGAAAATCAGGGAACAATCTGCGAATTGCAGTTCAGCTTGTGGATACAGCTTCAGAGGAACACCTTTGGGCCGAGACATACGACAAAGAGATGGCAGATATCTTCAAAGTGCAAGGTGACGTCGCATCTAACGTAGCAAGTGCTCTAAGAGTTGCGGTAGCTGCGCCTGCACCAGAGGGGCGGACGGAAGAAACTGAAGCCTTCACGCGCTATCTGAAGGGGAGATATTTCTGGAACAGGGGCACAATTGACGCGTTCGCGAAAGCCCTGGAGCAGTTTGAACGTTCAATCGAGAAGGACCCCACCTACGCTCAGGCCTATGCTGGGCTCGCTGATACTCACCTCCTGCTGGGTAGGAATGGCTACGTCTCACCAAAGGAGGCGTACCCGAGGGCACTGCAATTTGCTACGAAAGCAATAACGCTCGACAGCAAACTTGCCGAACCCCACGTTGCCCTTGCGGCAATTCACCAGGAATTTGAATGGAAGTGGGACGAAGTCGAGAAAGAGTTCAAGCAGGCCATTAGGCTGAACCCCAGTTACGCGACCGCGCATGGCTGGTACGCGCTGTTTCTCGGACACGTCGGTCGTTTCGAAGAAGCAATTAGTGAAGTCCAACGCGCCCAAGAACTCGATCCTCTTTCCCCGAGAATTCATTGCAACGCATCGGAGGAGTACCTCTTCGCCAGACAATACGATAAAGCAATTGAGGCGGCTGAAAGGGCGCTGGAACTCGACTCGAATTACGGCGGAGCCCATGGGTACCGGGCATTCGCACTCGTCGAGAAGGGAATGTACGGTGATGCCATAAAGGAGTTCCAAGAAGCTGACAGGCTCGCTGGCGGACGGGCGACAAGTGGGAGGCTGGGTCACGTCTACGGTCTTTCAGGTAGAACAGCGGAAGCTAGAAAGATACTCGGCGAGCTACTTGCTGGGACTTTCCAGGCATCACGCAAGAGTTCGATTCTCCCCCTACCGCCTCCCCCCAGCGCCGCATTTGACATCGGCCTCATCTACCTCGGGCTCGGCGATGAGGAAAAAGCAATAGATTGGCTGAACAAGGCAAGTGACGAACGGACGCCTGAGATAATTCACGTAAAGTGTGAACCAATCTACGACAGTGTTCGAGACGATCCCAAGTTCCGAGCGCTCGTCACAAAGGTAGGTTTGGGAGAATGAATCGTGGTAAGCCCGAGGGCGCGGTCACCGGGACTTGGCCCCGGATGCCCTTTAGAGGCAAATGCTGAACAACTTGGCTTGCACGAGCCAGAGCGTCTGCCCCGAACCTTAACTTCCCTGATTTCCCCTTTACTGCGTAGCAAAACGCGGGGCAAAGAACGCTTGACCCAATGAATTTGGTGGGGTCGGCCGGATTTGAACCAGCGATCTCAAGCGTTCCCGAGCAAGAGAACTACGGCTTGCTTCCCGAGGCCTCTTCTTAGGCAATTGAAGCCTAGACCAGACTAGCCGACGACCCCTATCGCCCGGCTCGGCCTCCCTCGCTTTATATCCTATCGCGTGGCTTCGCGAAAACCTCGTCGCATGTCAGCAAGCAGGCGGCAGAAGCGGAGGTGGGGCAGGAGGCTCGTTTGGTACGTTCTGGGGGTTGTCGCGGTTCTGGCGCTGGGCACAACTGCCGCGGTCTATCTGACGGGAAGTCGTTCCGGGCAGCCGATCATCCTGTATGTAAACCAAGGAAATGGTATTGTAAACGGCTCGAACTTCGGCAGTTTGATCAGCTACGCTTCGTCTCATGAGTTCAACACTGTCTTCTTTCAAGTATACCGCCAGGGAACCACCCTCTTCAGCAACGGGCAACTCGCCACCTTTGTCAATGAAACGCATGCCAGCAACCTGAAAATCTTCTTCGCCCTCTACATAACAAACTCATCCCAGAAGCTGCCTACCTCGCTCTATCTCCTTGGCGAGGACGGTATGAGCCTGGACGCGTCGACACTTGATCTAGGGACACAGGAGGCGCTGCTCGCAAGCCTAAAGGCTTCGTACCACGGCGAGACGGCCGTAACAACCACGAATATGGGATCTCCTCTGAAGCCCGATCTCCTCATTCTCGAAACCTACGGGTCGGGCACCCAGCAGTACATCAGGCATGGCATAATCGCCAGCGTTGAAGTGTTCGCCACGTCGAGCGAACAGGACTATCGGTCCCAGTTCCAGTATGCGCTTGAGAACAGCGACGGGGTGATGGTATTCGACTACGCTGGGCTATTGAAGAGTGGGTACTGAAGCGTCGTTAAATATTCTGACACGTGACTTGGGGAAGTGATGGACGTAGACGAGATGCTCAAGGGCGTCGACCCAAAGTTGCGGGCGCTGACGCAGGCTCTGCGGGGGACGATCAAGAGAGCACTCCCGAGTGCCGTCGAACAGGTCAAGTGGGGCAACCCAGTCTACACAGTAAACGGAAAGAACGTCGCCTGCATCATGCATTACAGTGATCATGTCAACCTCGGCTTCTTCATGGGGGCCAAGCTGAAGTCCAAGAAGCTGGAAGGGACGGGAAAGGGCCTGAGACACCTGAAGGTCAGAAGTAAGGCGGACATGGATGAGAAGGAGTTCGGTCGACTGCTGAAAGAGGCGGCCGCGCTCGTGGAATGAGCGGCGTACTAGGTTTCAAGTGGGGCCGCCAATCGGCGTCCTAACCGAACTGCATGCGGAAGATCGTTGGTCTTATGCCCGCTTGGTCTTCAGCAGGCCCGCCACTTCGAGCACGTCGCCGTGGCCGCGCGTGAAGTCGTTCGGAGTCAAGTCAGACAGCCGCCTGAACCCGAGCTCTGTGAACCAAGGAAGTGGTTTGACAGTTCTAACGAACCTCTCCGAGACCTTCGTTTCGAAGACGAAGCAGATGTCCCAGTGTGGTGGCTGGTCTTTGTTGTCAATGTCGCCCCTGACGTGAGATTGGGCATCAATCATTCGCAGACGGCCCTTCTGGACCTTGAGCTGAAGCTGGTCCCTGACGACGCCTTCCGCGGCCTCCAGCGGCGATTCGTACCACGCCAAGTGTCTGGCGGGAAGCAGGAATTTGCCGCTGCTCGCATACGTCGGAGCGAAGTCCTTCCTGACGAAGAACCGCCCCACCCAGATCTCCGGCTTCGCCATCTTGCCGATGAGTATCTTGTTCCCGTGACGTAGTACGACGAAGAATGAAAGGCAAACGCCCCCTGGTGGAACGTTCCCCTCGGAGAAGAGCGCTTGCTTTCTCGTGGGATCCATGGAGTCTCGGCCAGCCGCCCAGCTATAATTCTTCGTTGGTCGAGCTCAGCGACGTTCTTTTTAGAAAGTGGTAAGGGATCTTTCGGCCATGAGAGCGAAGTTCACGTATGTCGGAATTCGAGTCAGGAATCTGAGGAAGTCCGTGTGGTTCTACAAGAAGCTGTTGGGCATGAAGTACAAAGGTCGATTCAAGATTGAGGCCACCAAGGGCGAAGTAGCGTTCCTGCAGTCGAGCGGCGGCAAGTTCGGGATTGAGCTGAACTACTACCCCCGCAATAGCCCGTTCTACACCAAGTATACGGTAGGAGAGGGGTTGGACCACCTAGCGTTTGGCGTGGCGAACCTCGAAAGGGCTCTTGGTGAAGCGAAAAGGATGGGACATCCAGTGGTCAAGGAAATCGAGGGGAAGACAAGCAGGTGGGCTTACGTCAAGGACACCAATGGCATCTGGATAGAACTCTTCGAAGCGTGACGTCGGTCAATAAATACCGGGGCGACTCTGGTTCAGCCAGGCGTCTTATGTCAACGGTGTGCTGCATGACCGCAGATTGCGCCGACGCGGAGTGCCTACAACTGACAGAGAGGGAGTCACTCATATGCGAGACCGTGTGCCAAAGCGAACTGCCGCTGGCATTCTCCGATGTCAAGAGGTCAGTAGGGCTGCATCAAGAGATTGTGTCGCGCATCCTGAGGAGGCTCCAGAAGCACGGCGCCATCGAGAAGGTGAGCGGAAGATACCGCTGCAAAACCAGTCAATAATTAGCCTGATTGCGTTACTAGTGCCGAGGTGAAGTGTACGTCGTGTTGCTGCTGCTGTGGCGGTGCGCCTTGTTGCTCCGCTGATAAGACAGAGAAAGACAGCAAGGTAGTAGGATAGGCCGTTAGACCCTGTATAGGTTACGGCCCGTTACTGAGAATGGTAATGCTGGTCACGTAGACGGGCGTCACCGGCTCGTGCTGGCTCCCAACAAGTTCCACGGGCACGGCTCCTATCGCCTGCGCAACGTTCATTCCGCTGATGACCTTGCCGAACACAGTGTAAGGTCCTGGGGCGTTGCCATCCAGCGATGTGTTGTTTGCGAGATTGATGTAGAACTGGGAAGTCCCGCTGTTGGGGTCGCTGCCACGTGCCATTCCCAGATAACCGACATAGTTGTGGAGTGTGGGATCGATCTCGAGCGGAACTGTGGTGTTTGACCCCTGAGTTCCCCAGAGCGACCTGGTGCCGCCCCCGTTCCTAGTAGCGGGGTCGCCTGTCTGGATCACGAAGTTTGGCTCGATTCTGTGCCAAACGAGGTTATTGTAGAAGCCGCTCTCTGCGAGGGTAACGAAGTTCGCCACCGTCTTTGGGGCAGAGGAAGCGAAGAGCTCCACCTCGAACGAGCCCATGCTGGTGTCAATCCGGGCGTAGACCAACTTGGCAGGTGGGCTAGAGGAGCTGTATACATACCAACCGATTGCGACGACGAGTATTACTGCGAGCGCCGCGGCGATAATGTAAGCCGGTCTGATCCCGCTTTGCTTCCTTCTCCTTGGCTTCTGCGGCAATCTCTCACCTCGACCGAAAGCGCATACAAATATGATTCGGTTGCAATTCTCGCATGAAACAAGCCGTTATAAGGCATGGCTGAAAACCCGTCTACGGCTTGTCTGAGGAGACGAATACAGTCGCTGAGGAGACGAAGCCAGTCCCTGAGGAAACAGGGACGGTCACTGAGGAGAGGAAGACGGTCATAGTCGGACAGTCAAAGCCGCTTCTCAATTACGTGACCGCCTGCATCACAATGTTCAACGGTGGGGCCCAACGGGTCGTCCTCAGGGCGAGGGGCGAGGCGATCAACATGTCGGTCGACGTGGCCCAGGTTCTGAAGAAGCGCTTCATGAGCAACGTGGAGATCTCGAACATCACGATAGACGGAGAGAACGTCACCGCGAGGGACGGCAGGCAGCTTAACCTCCCCGTGCTGGAAATAGAACTCTCGATTCCGACCTAAAGGTTATAGGCCGACCAACTGGGTCGGGGATGAACCCGTTTGAAGGCAAGGAAGTTCGCCAAGGTAAGCACCAAACTCCCAGGCAGGAAGGCGTCTGCGGTCGTGGACAGGACGGCCAAGTTCGTCTCTCCTTCGATATCCAGATTCTACCCCTTGGTGGTCGAATCGGCCCATGATTCGATCATCAAGGACGTCGACGGGAACCAGTTCATCGACTTCACCGCCGGCATCGCCGTCCTGAGCACCGGCTCGACCCATCCGAAGGTGGTCGAGGCAATCAAGCGGCAGTCTGAGAAGTTCGTCCATTTCTCGTATACCGACTTCTACTATGAGAACCTCGTGGAGCTGTCAGAGCGGCTCGTCTCGCTGACTCCTGGGAAGTTCCGAAAGATGGTCTACTTCGGCAACAGCGGGGCCGAGGCTATAGAGGCGGCGATGAAGCTCACCCGGAACTACACGAAGCGGCCGATCTTCTTGGCCCACTCGGGAGCGTTCCATGGCAGGACGATGGGAGCGCTCAGCCTCACCGCGAGCAAGCCAATGCAGAGGAGGGGGTCGCTGCCCCTGATTCCGGATGTGGTTCATTTCCCGTTCCCGTACTGCTACAGGTGCCCGTGGAAGCAGACTTTTCCAGAGTGCGACTACTACTGCGTCGACTTCTTCAAGGAACAGTACCTCGAAAAGTTCGTCCCCGTGGACGAGATTGCGGCTTATTTCCTTGAGCCGATTCAAGGAGAAGGAGGTTACGTGGTGCCGCCGCCCGAGTACTTCAAGCGCATGGAGTTCATGAGGAAGGAGGGCGTCCTCTTCGTCTCCGATGAGATTCAGACGGGTATGGGCAGGACCGGGAAGTACTTCGGGATAGAGAATTTCGGGGTCGTCCCCGACATCATAACGATTGCCAAGGGAATAGCGTCCGGGTTGCCACTCAGCGCGATGGTCGCCAAGGCAGAGGTGATGGAGAGCTGGAAGCCAGGACAACACGCGTCGACCTTCGGCGCCAACCCGGTGGCTGTGGAGGCCGCACTCGCAACCCTTGACGTCATGAAATCAGAGCGCTTGCTGGACAACGCAAGAAGGCTCGGGAAGAGGGCCGTGAGCCGTTTGCTGGAAATGAAGGAGTGTTACGAGATAATCGGGGATGTGAGGGGGATGGGCCTGTTCGTCGGGGTCGAGATAGTCAAGAACAAGCGGACCAAGGAGCGTGGAGAGAAGGAGTCTCGCCAGATCATTGAACACTGCTTCAAGAGCGGGTTGCTCGCGATAACCGCGGGAAGGAACACGATCAGAATCATCCCTCCGTTGAACACGACCGAGGAGGTGCTGGACGAGGGCCTTGACATACTCGAAGAGGCCATTTCAGCGGTAAACAAGACAGTGGTCGGAGGTTAGCGCCGTGTCCGACTTCGAAGCGCTGGTAGACGAGCTGCTCAGGAATCGCCCCGAATTGACGAGGGAAGAACTGATGAGACGGGTGGAGGAGAAGAAGGACATGGTCGGTGCGGGATACCTCACTGACCAAGGAGCGCTCTTCCTGGTGGCAGGGGAGCTGGGAGTAACACTGCAGCGCGCGGTGTCGAGCGACCTTTCCATCAAGGACTTGCACGTCGGTGCCAACGACATCACTGTCGTGGCTAGGGTGCTGGGGATTCACCCCGTATCCACGTACCAGAAGAAGGACGGGGGCTCGGGCAGGTACCGCAGGCTCGTGTTGTTCGACAAGGATCGCTCGGTCAGATTAACAATCTGGGACGACCAGACAGACGAGCCAGAGAAGCTGGGAATCGTCGTCGGAGCGCCGGTCAGGGTCGTGAGCGGCTACGTAAAGCAAGGACTTGACGGGAAGCCGAATCTGAACCTTGGCAAAAGGGGAAGGCTCGAACTGCTGAAGGAGGAAGCAGTAACGGAGAAGCTAGTCGGTCTCGATGGCGTTTCTGAGAAGCTCACGAAGTTAACCGAGGAGCGGCCGTTCCTCGTCGTCGATTGCGTGGTGTCCTCGGAACCGCGTTACTCCGAATTTGTGCGCGAAGACGGTTCCTCCGGGTCTCTCTTTCAGTTCGAGGTGACTGGCGATGGGAGCAAAGATAGAAGCCGCGTAGTCGTATGGAGCCCGTCGAGCCGCCCCGACCTCAGGGTGGGACAGAGGGTGAAGCTGACGAACCTTAGGTCCAGGCGTTCTTCCCGGGGGGAGCTGGAGCTGCACGGCGACGCTGGCAGCACAATCTTTGTTGACTCGAAGAGGACTTCGATGGAATTGAGGGTGGCCGCAGTCTCCGACTCTGCTGGGAACCCGACCGTCTTGGCCCTAGACAGGGAGAAAAGGGTCAGGGTCGTGGAGGTCGCACCTGACTTGGGTCTGAAGGGCGGCGACGTGATAGCAGTGTCGCCGGACCAAGAGTCCAGCGGGAGGATTGTCTGCAAAACTCCGGGGTCTCTGTCGCAGGCGAAGGAGGACGGATTCCCAAGCTTGGCAGAGCTGTCAGTGAAGGTGAAGAACGCGAGAGATGAAGCCGCCCAGATTATGGTCGAGGTCATCGCCCTTTCCCGCGGGACTGCCGTAGACGTGCGGTTGAGGGACGGCTCGGTAGTCAAGAAGGGAGAGCTGGTCGTGGGCGATGATACGGGCGAAATCGAGGTGGTGGGTTGGCGGGAGGATTCGACCCGGTTCCCTGGAATCGAGCCAGGGGAGAGGTTGAGGATAGTCGGCGTCACTCCGAAGGTGACGAAGATGGGCGCATGGACCCTGCAGGTTTCCGCCACGACAGTAGTAGAGCGACTGAATAGACGCGGCTAGGTCTTCGACCGTCTCAGGGCTTCGTACTCGTAGACGAAGACGACGACCAATCCCACTACGAAGAGCACTATCATCATCGTGCTCAAGAAGTTGTAGAAGCTGGTTATGTCTAGGAACGGAATCTGCAATCTTTCGCCTGCCGCGTCGGCGTCGGATAATAAGGGTTGCTGGGAGTGCCAGCGGAAATGCGTTGCCGCAGCCTTAAAGGTGATTCTTCCGATTTGGGGAGGTAGTTGAACGCGAGATTCCGGTCG
The DNA here is from genome assembly GCA_032906765.1 of Nitrososphaerales archaeon. Taxonomy (NCBI): domain Archaea; kingdom Thermoproteati; phylum Nitrososphaerota; class Nitrososphaeria; order Nitrososphaerales; species Nitrososphaerales archaeon. Next base: position 120,106 of record JAJTZB010000006.1, on the reverse strand, counting down.
CTCGTCTGGCCGGCCCTCGGAGTTTTGTTAGTCGTCGCTCCTCCTTACGCCTTCGAGAAGCTGGCACAGCACTTTTTCCTGATTCATAGCCAAACCTTCGCGACCTTCTCTGGGGACAGGTATTACTTCGATGTGGTCTACCTAGCCCTCGCCGCCGGGGCGCTCGGTTACCGGTTTGGACCTACTCGCGCGTGGGTCACCTACTTGCTGTCGGTATTCATCCTCGTTTCTCTGTTCTATGCTGTCTGTCAGCCGCTCCTGTGCTACAGCTTGGGAGCAGATGGGCTCGAGCCGCTCAGGATGGGTTCCTTCTTCGCCGCGGAAGGAGTGGCGACCGCATATCTTGGTAGCTTCGGCAGAAGTGGTGAACTCAAGAGCCGGTGGCAAACATCTTTCGTGGAGGCCTGCACTTTCTACGCAATCGCCTACAACGCCGTGGTTTTTACCCTCGCGGGCGCCAAGGTCCTCGCTCCCTTTGATCCCTTCGCCACATTGGTCTTCCTTGGAATCCTATCGTTGACAGTCACGCTCAAGGCGCCACAGGGGATGAGTGTCGTAAACCGCCTCGCATTGCCGGCTGTCTCGCAGGGTGCATTGTTGCTGTTGGGAGCGGGTATGGCTTGGCAGTATTTTTGGGAAATCTTGCCCTTCGCCTTTTCGAGTCTGTTAGTCACGTTTGTTGGAGCTGTCCTTGCCCTCGCCATGTTGCGGGGCGGGACCCGTGCTGCCGCGTTGATACGAGAGTCGCCTTGGCCGTTAGTGGGCATCGTCCTCTTCGTGTTGTTGACGAGTTTGGTCGTTTGGCCGGATGCCGTTGCTGGACAAGTCGTAGCATCATCCAATCCCGGCATGCCTAGCAGCTATTCCTATGCGGTTCCATTGTATGTCGGCGGATTCATGTCAAGCCCGATGGTTCGCCCGACCGCGGTCTCGCTTAACGTGAGCTTCGCGGATTCCGATGTTGCTGCCATACCCGCAGGCAACTTCATCGCAGCGGGAATAGGTGTACACTCGGCTGACTGCTGCACCGATGGTATAGACTACGGCTACCGTTTCGATGTCGTCTTGTGGGGAAATGGGAGCGAGAACCTCGCGGCGAGCGCTTGGCGAATATGCGATGCCAACGCGGCGTGCGGCGGTCACTCATGGAAGATCTTGCTGTATCGTGTTTCAGCGCCGTATAGAGGCGAGAGTCCAGACCAGCCTCTGCGACTAACGCTGCGGTGGGAGAACCACACGGTAGTCTGGGAGTATGGTTCGGACGCAGAACCTGTCGTGCTTGGTTCTTTCCAGGCGTCGGCTCGCATGAACGTTGCGTTCAACGCTGGCTGGCTCGGCCCGCCCGACAAGCCGTCTCCTGGTGGCGCGTTCTTCTTCCAGTTCGGAGTCACTAGCCTTCGGCCACTGAATGGGGCTTGGGCAGTCACGTTCGCTTGTCCATCAATACTGCTGAACGGAACATGGAGCTGCGTAGACCACGCGCAGTCCCTACAGGGCAACCAGTCATATTGGAAGGTTCTTTGGCGGTGGGGTGAGACGTTCCCGAATGTGGGGGCAGCCGCAGACGCGGCGACGAAGACGGTCTCGTTTCACGATTCGACTTCGACCATAGGGAGCTTCGCCGATTTCTGGTGACACCGGAGAAAGTGGTGTGCTTCGAAGCACCGTGGCAGTAAAAGACTTGACATCAGTGCCATAGATTGACGTGAAGCTATGAGTGCCGGGGGCGGGATTCTCGTTCGCTTTCAATTCGAGCCCGCGATCACCGGGGAGTTCTACGTCCTCTCCGGATTTCGCATCCTGGTCGATTATGAGTCACGCCGCTACGGCTAGCCCCGGCGCAGTAGACCAAGCTGTGCTACCCCGGCACGCTTCGGCCTGAGCGGCGTTGGCTCTTTAACTGTTCAGTGATAGCAGTGACTGTTGGTGTTTCAAAGGATAAAAGCATAATTAAGTTGGTCTCGGCGAGCCTCGATAGCTCAGCTGGCTAGAGGGTTTACTGGCCGAAGCGTTGCCTTGGTAAGGCAAAGGTCGTGGGTCCGAGTCCCACTCGAGGCTCCTTGATCTTCTGGGCGCTGGATTGGGTCTTGTACGTTCCATTTTCCTGCTTACTGTATGCATCTTGATGAAGACGTTGTCTTCGTCGAGAACTCTTTCGCATATCGACCTGGCGTCGTGCCTTTCTTGAATCAGGCGCGACACCTTGGCTTCGAGCCAAGCAGGCCAATGGCGAGGGTGGGTCTTTGCTCTTGCCAGCCTTTCGAGCATATTACGCCTGTGAGTCGGAATATACGGATTGAAAAGCCGGATTCTGAAGGCGTCGTATACAGAGACAGTGATGCTACTGCATCTCTTCGCCTTTTGATATCTTGTTCTACTTCGTATTCCTATCGAGTCGAATGTCTTTTTAATGAAGGGTGTGTTCGGAAGGCTCGTTATGTCTACCGCCTTGCTCCTGAAGTGCACGTCGCCGTCGGAATCAGCCAAGCCTCTGAGGAACCAGATTCGCATCTCTTCTGGGGCCGAGAGCAACCAACCCATCTTGACGGGGGTGTATGAAGCTCGTTCGTTCCATGCGAGTCCTAAGCAAGCCGTGAACATCCAGCCCAAGATATGTGAGAAACGAGACCCCCAAAGATACGACCCGTGGGGATCTCTTGGCCGTGAAGGCCGGTCTGGTAGCCTTGCCCAGCGGATGCCAAGCAGCTCTACACACGACATCACGTAATTTCCTAGTCGTAGATTCTCTGGATGCTTCCGACACAGTTCTAGTTTAATTCTGACGGTCATCAGGCGTCTAGAGCCCATCCCTTTTTCTGCGTCTCCCACCATCCATCCGAGCAAGTAGTACATCGATTGAACGAAACGCTTGCGTTCGTTCGGCGTCAACTCCTTGTTGGTATAGCGTTCACGCAGAGATGTAATTGCTTGGACGAACTCGTCGTGGGAGTGAACCGCCATAGGCGCGGCCTGGACTGGTTTTGGGAGACTTCCGTCAGTCATTGACAGTCCGAACGCCTCGCCAAGGAATCCCTGCGCCCACGTGTAATACATTATGAAACCTTTTGGTTCTATAATAGCACCAACCCGTCCCTTGGCCAAATGGGGTTCGTCTGACGAACTCCAAAATGTGGTGTTTCGGAGTGATGCGAGTTATCCGAATCTCGGCCGTGGCTCTCGTCTTCAGAAAATCGGGCCGGGTTCTCGCAATAGATTATTAACCCAAAGGGGCGGCTCGACGAGACAACGCGGGGGTCGCCCAGCCTGGTCAACGGCGCGAGGCTCAGGACCTCGTCCCTCAGGGGTTCGTGGGTTCGAATCCCACCCCCCGCACCATGTTCTCTTCAGACAGGGACAGGCACAGGAATCTGACATCCGAGAACAAATCCGAACCAATCAGAAGCATAGAGGTCGCCGAATCCGAGAGTAACACACCCGAGCGACCTGTAGACGTTGGTGTATGCTGGAGAGGGATGTGGTAAAGGTTGGAAAGTGGGACCGGCTCTGAACCAAAAGACCACGGGCGCGAAGAAGAATGCCAAGACAACGATGACAACGATGCCTATTGCTGCCACTTTCCTCATCCGTCTCATGTCCCAGACCGTTAGCATCGAGAGACTGAAAAGACTATCTTCGAGAACGCTCGAACATCAGAGTAGAACGACTTCCAACGAGTTTTCGCCCAGCGTGCTTGTTCGAGGTCCTACCCTCAGCACGAAGCGTAACATAATCAATACACAAATTGCGTTGGTGAATCCGAGGTGTGCTGAAATCCTCGCAGAATATGAACTGCCCTTTCGTCCAACCTGTAGTACTTCCATCTGGAAACATGCGGATGAACGACCCCGCTTCTCCGCATTACTGAAAGATGATGAGAGACGAGATTTCTTTTTCTTCCGGTGAGCTGCACAAGCTCACAAACGCAGTGATCCCTCTTCAAGAGAAGCAATCCAATCTGCAGGCGTAGAGGATGCGACAGAGCTCGCAGAACCTTGGCATTCTCTTTCAGGCTTTCTTCGTTTGGTACGTCTCGTAACTCTCCCTCCAGTTGCTCTTCAAGCTTCAGTCGTATAGCTTGGTCTTCGGGACAGCAATTTCGAAACTTCGAGGTGCGGGATTCTCGCCATACCGCGGTTTGGTTGTGTAATGAATCTTGACTTGGCGAATTCAAACTTCGTTGAATCTGGTCTCCTGACATTATATATCCTTACTCCGTTCTGAATTCCATGGAGAAAGTGATGAAGCTGGATTCCAAATTCAGGGAACTGGTGGCAGTAGGGGCCTCCATAACGGCAAATTGCAAACCATGTCTGGAGTACCACGTAGGTAAGGCTCGGGAGAGCGGAGCGAATGGAGAAGAAATTTCGGAGGCCGTTGAGGTGGGAAAGATGGTGAGAAGGGGAGCAGTATCTAAGACGGACCAGTTTGCCTTGAGTCTAACTGAGACCACGCCACACGCATCACGCCCTGATAGTGATGAATGCGGCTGCAAATAATGGGTGCCCCCCGATGCTCGGCTTGCGGTGTAGGAAGCTCACCATCAATTCTGCGGGATAAAATCTTCTCACAATCCTTTCCAGCAACGCTTTGAATGTGGTTCAAGTCGGAATCCCGTCCAATGTGCTGGGTCGAAGTCCCACCCCCCGCACTACTTGTAATCCGGCAGTCCCGGCGACCGCACGCTATTCTAGGCTAGAACAGCGCCTGCTTTGAGAACTACATGCATGTCTTGAGTCCCACCCCCGCACTTCTCTGAAGCGAGATTCAAACTGGTGTTTAGCTCGAGAGCTTGGCCTTGAGCCAGAAATCTCTTGGGCCAAAAGCAGTCTTATATCGTCTGACTAGAGTTTGTGATTCCAGACTTTGGAGGACATGGCAAGCGCAACCCGACGTAGTAAGACCCGAAAGAAAGCAATTTCGCAGGCGCTGGCGGTTGGAATCCTTGCGATAATCTTGGTTGGCTCGATATCAGCCATCGTCTTTCTGAATCGGGTCTCGCGAAGCGTTATGACTTCGGCAACCACCACTACTCAATCTTCTCTGATTACCTCAACCGCGACCGAGGGCAGTTCGACGAGTGCCTTTTTCACACTGACCAGCTCAACCTCAACGCCGTTCAAGATTCAGCAGTATGATACCGCCGTGCCTGCAACATACCAGCAGACCTACACTCAGCTCAGCCAGAGTCTGGAAGGCTTCGACCTGACTCTCAATTCGTCCGGCCCGTTCCAGGCGCACCCAATCACGTTCGGTACGGAGCTCTTAGCAGCAAACGACAACAGGGGCTCTGCTCTTCTGGCCCCAGGAGTGCTGAAGGCGGTGAACGTCAGCTTGGACGCCTTACAGGCTCTCGGAGTGGACGGGGTGACAATCGCGCTGCAGTATCCGCTCTTCACGCCGAGTTTTCCGAACTATACGCAGTACCACGCCTTTTACGTCCAAGTGGCGCAGATGGTCCACGCGAGGGGGATGAAGCTCGATATAGAGGCGCACGTCCTCTTCGCCAACAGTCCGTTCTCGCCGGTGAAATTCAACTACTCGTCGGTGCCTTACAGCAAGTATGTGACGCTTCAGACTCAGATGGACCAGACGATAATCAATGACCTCCACCCAGACTGGATTGACATAGGGGTCGAACCCGACACTTGGTACTTCATCACAGGGTACTCGCAGCTCAGCACGCCCAGCGGCTGGAACGACTTCGTCGAGTCCATCGTCGGCAATCTGAGCAATGGCAGCACCACAATCGCGGCGGGAGCCGCCGCGTGGGACGGCCCACAGTGGCTGCAGGGTTACGTCTCAGACCCGCGAATCGATGTGATTACGACTCACATCTATCCCATCTACGGGAACAACTTCCAGAACCTCATCAAGATAGCCCAAACTGCTCAGCAGAACCACAAACGCCTGATAATCGATGAGATGTGGGAGACGAAGAGTGTGGGAAATGAGGCGGGATATGGATCCATAGCCGCCGACGTGAACATCTACCGGCGCGACGTCTACGGCTTCTGGTCACCAGTAGACGAGCAGTTCATCAAGGAAATGGTCAAGTTTGCCGAGCTCTACCCCGTCGATTACATCTCTCCCTACTGGAGCTGGTACTTCTTCGGTTACCTCAACTATTCAGCATCTTCCGAGAGTTTGACTTGGGCGCAGATTACCTCGATGCTCAATCAACAGGCGGCGCAGAACATACTGAACGGAGCGGTTAGCCCGACTGGCGCTTACTATGGTCAGATCATACGCCAGTATGGGTGAATGCATTGGAGAATGAACTTCAGCCGCGCGACTGTCACTGACTGTGGTTCGAAGTCTCTTCCCTCACCCGTCCCCACTAAGGGAGTTTCGAGTGGCTCACTGGCCTGTAAGCTGCACGGCCAACAAGAGGAAAACTGCTGCAGTTACGCATCCTGCAAGCAGCCAAGAGTTGCTGCTCCCGGTGAGCGATGGTTTGTAGTAGGCGTAGATCATCATGGCGAAGATTACAAACCCGGACCCGATCATCGCGCCGAAGGTCCGTTGGTTTGCGACGAGATTGAACAACCACAGGTAGACCGTCAGTGTGGCGGCTGCGGCGGCCAGTAGCGTTTCCACCGTGTACCTCATCATCTGGTCGTCCACCCTCAAGGTTGAGACCTCTCGTACTTCACCGTCAGGCTTCTCATGATTCTCGCCATGGCGTAGAAAGTTGTAATCAGTCCCGTGATGTTCAAGATAAGAACCGGTGAGCTGAGCGCGATTCCAAAGATGGAGTCGACGAGGTTGGCGAAGCACACGGACCCGACAGATAGTAGGACCACGAAGACAGACGCCGCCCATCTGTTCTTGAGAGGGAAGACAAGGGCCAGCAGAACGGGCTTCGTGGCCGAAGACACCCTCTGGATGCCTCTGGGCGTCCTGAGCAGGAATGCGGTTGCCAGGGCGGCGGCCAGGGCCACAGTCCCAATCACCTCGACGGCTTCGACGTCTGGGATTATCTGTCCTGGCGTGAGATATCCCCAGGCTGTCAGCACCACGAGTTCCGCGACTACTACCGTGCCGACGGTGGTGTAGAGAGGCCTCGAGCGTGGGTTTCGCGCAAGCCCCCGGTCGATGAAGGGTAACACTATCAGTCCAACCAGCAGTATTGTCACGGCACCCAGCGCGTAGTATATCCCGGAGCCCTCGAAGGATGTGAACTTCAGAACCTGATACATCCACAGGAAGTACCATTCGGGCTGTGGTACGTAGTTCGAGGCGGCCAGAGGCGTGAACTGCGCGGCGAGGTTGACTGGGAACAGGACCGAAGCCATGACGATTACCGCGATGAGTACGCTGCCAATCATCGCAAAATAGAGGTAGACTGTCGGAAACCACGGGATCTCTCTCGATTCCTTCGCGCCAGTGGCTGGCTCGGCGGCCCCGTGCGCCTCGAACAAGAACAGTTTGAGCGCCAAGAGCGAAAGGAGCATGGCCGGGAGGACGACGATGTGGAGGTCAAAGAATCTCGTGAGTTCCCCGGCGCTGCTGCCGTCGCCGGCTATGAGAAACGTGACGATGGGTCCAATCTGGGCTGGAAGGAAGCTCAACATTCCTATTGAGACGTCCGTGGCAGACTTTGAGACCACCGTCCACGGGAGCAGGTAACCGGTGAGGCCGAACCCCATCACCGCCAGACCCATCACTACCCCAATCACCCACATCATCTCCCTGGGCTTCTTCTGAACGCTAAGGAAGTAACCGCGCAGGAGGTGGAGCATGGCCAAGAGTATCATCGCGTACGCCCCGTAGAGATGCACGGTCTCTAGGAGCCATCCAAGGGGGACGCTCCGGATTATGAATTGCGTGGATGAGTAAGCTTGGTCGACGGTAGGGACGTAGTAGATCATCATCAGCAGGCCAGTGAAGACTTGGAGAGCGAAGGCGATTACCGTCAACGCGCCGAGCCAGTATAGCGGACTCAGACTGTATTCAGGAACTGGACGCAGTACGTTCGTCCGGAGCCCGAAGCGCGACTTCACCCATTCCACAAACCTTCTTCCTGGGTTCGCGCTCATCTCATTTCACCCTGTTTCGGAGAACACGGTTGCGTCGGTCACGATGGTTCCACCGGTGAGATCGTGCTGTAGCACCAGCGACGGGTCGGTCAATCCTGGCGGCCCGTGTCCGAAAATTGCCGGGGTCCCCATTCCTATGGCGTAGACGTCGCCTGTGCCGGCGTCGTATCGCAGCGTTACCTGCGGAACGGGCCGCGGCGGAGGTCCGCCTATCACCTTGGCGCCGTGTACGAAGTCGTACTGTCCTCCATGACAGCAACAGTATCCCTGAGGCGCGGCTGCGCTAAACGATGAATCACAAGGAGGTGACGAACCTGGCGTGAGGACAGAATAGAAACATCCGAGGTGCTGGCAAATGTCGCTGAACGCGACGATGTCCGAATCGGGCCCGACCCCGTTGTCCGCCTTCTGGCCGCACTTGACGAGAACGGACGGCGTGTCTACGAGCGGGTAGTTGAAGCGCAGGGGCTTGGAGGGGTCGAGCGCCGAGATGTTCGCGAGTTTGATTTCGGGCCAGGCCAACGCGATGGTGGTGCCCGCACCCGCTCCCGGAGCCGGGACGAACGCAAGTACCCTAAAGACGCTCGCGAACGAGCCCACGGTAGCCAGCCCCCCGAGGGTGAGGATGAGTTTCAGGAAGTTCCTTTTGCTTTCTCTCTTCTCGGAGGTTCTGTCGTCCGCGCTCTTTGAGTCCATCATTCGCGCCTCATGATTGCGTCCTGGGGTTCAGGAACCTCCCCATGAGCAGGATTCCGGCGGCAAGACCGAGCAAGAGGAGTATGAAGGACACGACGGCGGCTGTTGTAAGGTCCAGGCTCACTGAAACTGGCCCCACTGGCGCCTGCGTCGTGTTCCCGGCTGCGGAGAAGGCCCAGGCCGCCTGCGGAATGGAGGCCAGAGACAGAAGGACGGCCAACGAAGCGAAGATCGTTTGTGAGACTCTGGACTTGAGCTTCGGGGTCGCGAGCAAGCCCTGGTGCAGGAAGCCTCGGCGAGACAGTCGTGCTTTCTCGTCATGATGGTGGGTCGACGTCCTGTCGGAAGTCACTTTCCAACCACAGCCCGAGGCGGAGTTCGCGCCCCTTTCCCTCTGCCGACTCCTCCGGCACTCCGATGATATGGCGCGCCGGTTGCTATCAACAGGAAGGCGTACACTAGGACGCCCACCTCGGCCATTACCACGACGTATGAGAGGTCACCAGTCGTCATGTAGACCACGCCGTCGGCCCCAGCGACAGCCGCGGCTGCAAGGGCGACGAGGGAATAGGCCACAATCTGCGGTTCCCATGTTGATGCCCTCCCTTCAGACGCTCCAATTACCGATGTCATGAGGACTCCCAGAACAAGGGCGACGGTCAAGGCGGCCAACCCGACGTGCGCCGAGACGGCAAAGGCGTACCATGAAGGCGTGGTCGACAGCATGGCAGCGCCAGCTATCGTCGTCGTTGAAAGCGCGCCGAGCGCAAGATAGATCATGACCATGGTAGGGGAGAGGTCGCCCGGGTTGCTTCTTGACGCGCGGGACGCCTTGGCCAGCGAGAATCCTGAAATCGGCATTCCTAGAGCAATTGTCGTTATCATCGAAAGATTTGTCACCGCAACTTCGGTGGGGTCGGCCGGGTTGGCCAGGAAGGCGAAGCCCGTTGACCCAGCCAGCACAGCGACCGCGAAGAGCGTGAGATTGAGGATTGCGACACGCCTCTGACCCCGCAGCGCTGCAACGAATCCCACGACGCCCGTCATGAGCGCGAAACCGGACGACGCCATTCCATGCTCGATGACGTCGGGCAGGGTGATGGAGAAGTTATGCACGGTGAGTGCCGCCCACATGCCCTCGACGTAGGTAACGGCGAGGAAAGCGGCTTGGATGTAGATCAAGTACACGAGTCGTCTTGCCTGTCGGGCGCCAACCTCCGCCATCGATTCCAAAGAGCCTTGCATTCTCAGCGCGTCCCCTGCTCACTGCGCCCGGCCGGTCGCCTCAAGTATCCTGACAGCCCTCATGACCTTCAGGGTGGAGTAGTACGAAAGGAAGAGCGCAAGCATGAACAGGAGCGACATTATCCATCCTCCCGCAAGCGTAAGGTCCCCCGACTGTCTGCCGCCCCCGGTCGCCAAGAACAGCAGCCCTCCCACCGTGGCGACGATTAGTGAAGCAACCGCTCCGAGGCTGAACAGGGCAACCTTCCTCATTCCGTAGATGAACCCCACCACCATCACGATGAAGGTGAAGGCGAAGTTCAGGGTCGCCCCCACCATGTGCACGATGTTGGAGGGGTCGCCTATGCTTATCGTGTTCACTCCCGAAGTGATGAATATGTTGATGTACATCCCTGTAACGTAGATTGCGAGATAGACCGCGAAGTTGATGTAGCAGAGCCTCAAGGTGAGCCTCAGACCTTGGAGGCCGAGGTTGCCAACCTCCTCGCCCTGGAGCCCCGCAACCCCCATGGCCTTCACTGCTGTCTCACACCCGTCAGAGATTGAGCGCCCATCACGTACTTGATTCGGACGTCCTCCCTGACGATGAATATCCTGCTCATGAAGGTCAGGATGACGGCTGTCAGGAATACCGAGGCCATGATGAAAGTCGAGATGTTCGCTGAATAGGGGTCCGCTATCGCCGAAGTCGCGTAGTACATGAATAACGGACCAGTCACGAAGCCTACCGTCCTCGCTGTGATCGCTCCAGCGTGCAGGTAGACGACCTGCGAAAGTCGGGCCCTCCTCGCCAGGATGATCGTCGGGATGCTCATGCTCGTACTGAGGACCGCGAAAGCGACGTGAGCGAAGAGTGAAGGGGCGGCGAAGAACTGTAGGAAGATGCTACCAAAGTCCGCTTGCAGGTCGGCAGGGACGGCGTAATAGTAGTTGACTAGCATTCCCGCGGCAATCGTCGCCCAGTAGAATGCGAATTGTAGGTACAGAAGCAGGAAGATTCGGTGCAGCGTCTTGGAAAGTCTCTCGCTCTCGTCGACCGCTTGCGCCAACTTGTGAATGTGGAACTCTGACGCGGAATATTAAAGCATAGGGCCGAACCCATTAGGGGGTTCGTGGGTTCGAATCCTACCCCCGGCGCCGTGTAAGTAGAAGGTTAGGCCTTGCTAATCTGGACTTGACGCCAGTGGTGGTGGTATCTTGTACTTCCTGTATTCCTCGAAGAGAACCTTCCCACAAATCAGCCTCGAGAGCGCCTCCGCCTCGAGCTTCGCGTTCGTCAACGCATTATGTCTGCGTCTGCGACGCTCCAACCCGGTGTATCGAAGGATTGTTGAAAGACCTAGTGCGTCCAAGCCGTTCTCTGTCGGTATTCGCAGACCCAATTCGAGAAAGCGGGCATAGAAGATGGAATGAAGGTCGACGTGCCTGTAGCCGAAGGGCCAATCCAGATGGTATCGTTTCGCCGCCGTTCTCAGAAAGGCAGCGTCGAACCAGGGGTTCTGCCCGGCGAGAGTTCTCACGTCCGAAGACTCGCTCCAACTTATGAAGCCTTGAACGGTCGACCTGATGGTGGGTTTGTTCTTGGTGAACAGGGATCGCCTATCGAATCGGAATGCCCGCCATGCCTCTGGGGAGATTCTCGCTTTCGTCGGAGTTCTGCATTCTTGATGGAAGAGTCTGGCGGGGTTTTCGAAGTCCACGGCGCCAATGCTGACAATTCGGTCCTGTCGGTCATTCCACCCCGTCGTCTGTAGATCCACCACGATCATGATGATATTGACTCTATCAGTGTTGGGCGGCCGTCTGTTCCGGTTGCGGCGCGGGAGTGCTTGGCTTCGCCTGAACTGGCGTCGGCTGGGGCTGCGCCGGCGGCTGTCTGGGCTTTACTGGCTGTCCTGTGATCGCTGACAGCGCATTCATGCCCAACTCGGTCAAGTCGTACTTCCCTGGCCCGCCGAAGAGCTGCACCTTGTAATCCACGAAACCCAACGAAGTAAGCTGCTCGACCACCCATCTGGTCATCCAATTCGAGTTGTCGGCAAGGACGTCGTCGAGCTCCGAGTTGCTCAGACCCTCCTTGCTCTTTGCAATCGCCTGCATAGCAGCCATGAGGTGCTCTGATTCGGCGACACGCTTCAGAATCCGTCGCTGCTCCTTCTGTTCTGCAGGCCAGACCCAGAGACCGACTTTCATGGACGGCGTGGCGGCAGAGCTTCGATTCATAAACGCTGCGAGCGAGTCGGCTCCGCTGTTTTTGTCATTATTTAGTTAAGTGAACAAAAGCATCAACAGTATTTCGCTCGACCAGACAATAAACGAGCGCGGGGTTGTTGTCTTTGATATCCATGGAAGCGGTAAACCAATACGCAGACAGAAGAGCAGAACTCGAAGAGAGAGTTAGATCCCTGGAAGCGGAGAAGGCGTCTCTCCTCTCCGACATAGCCTCAATCAAGGAGAAGCTCGCAGGGCTCGAATTGGATAGGTCGGCGAACGCCCTCCAAAGCGAGGTCGAAGCGCTCCGGACAGAGAAGGCTGCGTTGGAGGAGAAAGCTGCGACATACGAAAGCCAGGCGGGGTATGAAATCCCACCGGGCGTGACCGGAGTCTAGTCGCTAACGGAACTTCGTGACCCTCTGCTCGAGCTCGCCCTTTTCTTTTCTGAGATGGTCCACGCAGCTCTCTAGCTCGGCAAGCTTGGTCTCCAGCTTGCTGACTTCGCTGTCTTTTGCCATCCTCTCCAGCCGCGCTTGCAGCTCGCGGTGCTCACGGGCCATGATCTGGAGCTTGCCCTCCAGTTCTTCGTTCCCCTTCTTCACGTTGCCAAGTTCCTCCTGAAGCTGATGGAGCTGCTCTGCGGCGACTACCAGATACCTCTGCCTGCTGATGACCGTGGGGAATTTCATGCCGCACTTGGAGCAGCTGAACATCCCCACCTTTCTTTCGACCATGCCGTGCTCCCCCTTCGATGGCTCGACTATGATGGAGAACGACTTGTATGGCGAGACTTCCTTGTTACCGCACTTCGGACAGTCTGGCAATGGCGTCCCGAGAGGCCGCCGATTGTCTTAAGCCTTTAGCGCTCCCTGATTGATTCCAGTTCCGAAACGGCAGACCAGAGCGTAACTCTTGCGAAAGAAGGCATGTTCGGGTCCTGCCCGACCTCGTCGAGAAGGCTGATGGCGTTGGCCGCCCTGACTGAGATGCTCTGCTTCTGGTCCTGAAGCATGGCTATCGAGTCCTTCACGATTTTGCGTATGTTTCTCGGCGTGATGTTCGAGTCTGCTATCTGCTGAAGGCTGACGCTCGCCTTCGCGAGCTTCGCATCGTTCTCTTGCTGTTTCTTGAGTTTGGCGCTCATCAGAAATCCCTCTCGTCGGTTTGACCACCCTGCTTGGTTGGGTGAGGATATGTGCTTTTCGTCGCTAGAGCGTCTTTATAGAAGACGGAGGGCAGTCGACGGTCGTTGAGTCGGCCCGGCAACGACAAGATGAAGGCAGCTGCCGCGTTGATACGAAGGGGCGCGACTATGCTGGCTGAACCTTGTCAGCGGTGCGGAGGGGTTCAGGTAAGGTTCCATGGAAAGGTCTACTGCACGAGCCACGATGATATCAGCCCGCTTCTAAGGGAGGAACGGGCTTCATACGACTCTGTGGTCGCAAACATGAGAGAGCTGCTCATCTCAAAACTGAATGAAGCAAGCCTTCTCCTGGAAAAGGAGAGGGACATGGCCAAGCAGGAGCAGCTGGTGTCGCTGATGGCCAGATACTTCGATTTGCTGCAGAAAGTCTCCCAAAAGTGACATAGCCCTTAAATCTGAACGGTCGCTTTTGCGGTTCGTGGTTCTGAGGATAGGCCAGAAGGTCTCCGAGTTCAGCCTCCCCGACACGGAGGGGGCGACGCGCAGCCTCGGGGAGTTCACAGAGAAGGGCGCGGTCGTGCTCGCCTTCTTCCCGTTCGCGTTCTCCGGAGCCTGTGACAAGGAGATGTGTGCGTTCAGGGACGGCTTCGCAGGGCCCTTGGTGGGAGGGGCGCAGGTGGTCGGGGTGAGCGTCGACAGCGCCTTCACTCTCAAGGCTTTCGCCCAGACGTACAACCTGCAGTTCCCGTTGCTCAGTGATTTTGGAAAGAAGGTAACAAAGCTGTACGGCGTCCTCCAAGATAAGTGGGTCGGAATGGGTTACAGAGGGGTGGCGAAGAGGTCGGTCTTCGTCGTAGATCAGAAGGGCGCGCTGAGGTACAAGTGGGTGACCGACAACCCGGGTAACGAGCCTCCGTATGATGAAGTGATGAAAGCGGTGGCAAGACTAACCAAGTAGCGCGGCGCAGTATTCTTATACGGGCCCCGCGCTCTTTGCCCAAGGTTGACTCAGGAAGCTGAGATAAAGCCGATAGTGCAGTTGACGGAGAAGGCTGCCTCGGAGCTGAAAGCTTACCTCGAGAAGCAGGGCAAGCCTGGTGCCGCGCTCAGAGTCTTCGTGACTGCAGGGGGTTGCTCGGGTCTCTCGTACGGCATGGTCGTGGACGACAAGATTTCTGATGATGATTACACGATAGAGGTGAACGGCGCGAAGGTCGCTGTGGACAGGTCGAGCGCACCTTTCATAACGGGCTCTGTCATAGACTACAAGTCTGAGAAGCTGATGGGCGGCGGGTTCGTCGTGAGCAACCCGAACGCGGTTTCCACCTGCGGCTGCGGCGAGTCTTTCAAGACAGCGTAGGCCGCGCCCTCTCGGAAGGCGCCGGGGGTAGGATTCGAACCCACGAGACCCGAAGGTCACGGGCTGACTGGTTGTGTGATCTCGAGTTGCGGACCCGCCTCATTTCTAAGCAGGTTGCCCGCGCATTAACCACTCTGCCACCCCGGCTGAACTGGTGCCTAGCTTTGGCCTCTATAATTTCTTTGAGGGAGGGCGGTTCCGAGCCTCTCGCCCGTCAATCACGTAGCTCCACGTGATGAAGCAATTCACGAGCTCCGAGCTATCGGAGGGTCCTGCGGAGGAACCACGTCGCGAGCTCCCACGCTTCGGCCGCCGCGCGCTCGTTGTAGACGGACGAGTTCGTGTCATTGAAGAATCCGTGTCTCGTCCTCGGGTAGATCTTGAGCGTTAAGTCTTTCCCGGCGGCCAGGGCTGTCTCGACGAAGGCGGGTACCTTCGTGTTTATGATCTCGTCGTTGGTCGCGTGGATTGCGAGCACTGGGGTGGAGATCCGTCTCACTTCGTTGCTCGAAGGCGGCTCCCCGTAGAAGGAGACGATAGAGCTCAGGTCGCCGAGTCTTGCCGCCACTTTGAGGGCGAGGCCACCGCCAAGACAGAATCCGAGGACGGAGACGCGCCCGTACTTCGAGTGCACCAGCTTCACGGAGGACGAAGCGTCTGAGACCAAGAGATCCCTGAACCTCTTGCTGTAGAGCGTTGATGTCACTGCCAGCGTGTCGTGACCGAAACCCTTCCTGATCATGGCTTTGTGGACCTTTGCCTTGTCGCGCCTCTCCTCCAGCGAGAGGTCCCACACACCTTCCATCGCCTTCTGTATGCTCTCGGGGCTGAGGAGGGTCTTCCTCTCCCAGTATAGATCTGGTGCGATTGCTGAAAATCCGAGTTTGCCTAGGCGTTTACAGACGTCCCTGATGTGCGGTACGAGACCCCACACCTCGTGAAGAACGACGATACAGGCGGTGGCTCCGTCCGGCTCGATGCGGTACATCGGAATTTGTTCCGACCGCGAGGGGGCTTTGGGCAACGACGGGTGGTTCAGCCGACCAGACGTTTAAATTGAATCCGCGAGGAGGTTGGCGAAGCCTTCATGAAAGCCTCTCTAGTATGGAGTTCACCCAGCCCCGAGAAGACCATAGCCGTCGCGATGAGACGGTGCTACAGCACGAGGCCGATTGAGGAGATTCAGGCGGAGCTGGACCAGAAGGGCGAAGAGTATTGGAAGTTCCTCCTGACCAAGGCGCTGCAGGACAAGTCGCTGGACGTGATCGAGCACTTCACGATGACCCTGATCATAGACGACGTGAGCGAGACCGAGGCAGGCAGGCTGTCCATGGAGTTCCCTTTCCTGCGGTTCCTGCAGATTGCTGGGGATTCGTGGTTGCTTTCGATGAACGCGCGTACGCTGATAGAGATGTGGAGGAACCTGGCGTCGAGGCCTTTTGCCAGCGTGATTGTGGCGGAGTTGGACGCAAAACGGGTCTGCCCCCTGCTGAAATCCTTGGCCTTCGGGGAGAAGGTAAGTGCGGGTTAAGCTGCTGTATCACACCGACCTGGAGGCGCTCAAGCTGGCGCTTCGGGAGAGGGGAACCACCTTCGAGCCAGAGAAGTTGCTTGATCATGTAGTGTACATGTTCGAGATAGAAGAGTGCAGCCGGGTCACCACCCACCAGCTCGTGAGACACAGGGTCGCCTCCTATGATCAAGAGTCGCAGCGGTTTTCTGCCGCGACGAAGGAAGGGGCCGTCGTCCCGCCGAGCATCCAGTCCAACGAAAAGGCGTTACAGGCGTTCGACGAGGGGTTGAAAGCGGTCTATGCGGCCTATGAGAAGTTGGTGGCTGCGGGCGTGCCGAAGGAGGACGCGCGCTACGTCCTACCCAACGCGACGAAGACGAAGCTCGTGATGACGGTCAGCGCGAGAAGCTTGATGCACATCGTCTGGCAGCGGACGGCACTGCAGGCCCAGTGGGAGATTCGGGAGCTCGCCGGAAGCCTGCTGAAACTGGCGAAAGAAGTGACGCCAGAACTCTGGAACAAGATCATAGAGAGATAGTGTTGACCAAGGCCTTCGGGACTGCCGGTGTCAGGGGCGTGTTCAACAAGACGCAGACGCCGGAGCAGGTGTACAAGCTGGCCGAGACTATCGCGTTCGTCTTCGGCAGGGGCGCGTACGGAGTCGGATGGGACGGCAGGAAGGTCTCCGCGCTGCTGGCGAGGACGGTGATGTCTGCCATCAACGCAGTGGGAAGCGACGTCTTCGCCTTCGGGATGGTGCCCACCCCGGTCATCGCGTTCAGCACCAGGGAAAGGTCGTGCCTCGCTGGGTTCTCTGTGACCGCGTCTCACAACCCTCCGGAGTTCTCCGGGGTGAAGGTCTACAATGGGAAGGGGATGGAGCTTCCAAAGTCGGACGAGGAGAGGATTGAGCGCGCCATGGGGGTGGACGTGATGAAGTCATCCGGGAGGTTTGGAGCGATTAACACTGACGAAGAGGCGCTGGACGACTACATCGAAGCGCTCGAGTCGAGGCACAAGCAGGCACCCAATGCGCTCAGGATAGCGGTCGACTGTGCCAGCGGGCCTGGCGGCCTAGTTACGCCCAGGGTCCTCGAGCATCTGGGGCACCGCGTCGTCCCCGTCAACGCGCAGATCTCTTGGAGGTTCCCCGCCCGCCCCCCTGAACCCACGCCGACCAACCTCGCCGACTTCGCTAGGATGGTCCCAGACCTCGGTGCCGACTTCGGGTTCGCACACGACGGAGACGCCGACAGGTTGGTGATGATCGACGGGGCTGGGAATGTCGTGCCTGATTCAATCATGACGGTCCTGGCGCTCCGCGAGCTTGAGGCGAGTGGAGGCACGGTCGTGATATCAGAAAACAGCTCGATGATGGTCGAGGAGGAAGCCGAGAAACAGGGGTATAGGGTCGTCAGGAGCAGAGTCGGAAAGACGTTCGCCGTGCTGGAAGAAGAGGGAGGCGTGTTCGCCACTGAGCCGAGCAAGGTCGTCGACCCTTCGTGGGGATTCTGGGAGGACGGCATCAACGCGGCCGCCATAATAGCGGGCGTGCTGTCGAGGGAGCCGGGCCTGCTCGCCGCTACGATCGAGCAGACGGAGTGGCGCTACAGGCAGGTCAACCTCAACGTGCTGGCCAAGATACCGTCGCTCGTCAGGAACGCCAAGGAGACCTTCAGGAGGTTCAAGATTTCAGAGGAACGGACGCTCGACGGCTACAAGCTCGTCTTCAACGACGGGTCGTGGGTGATGTTCAGGCCCTCGGGCACGGAGCCGAAGACGCGGCTATACTGTGAGTCGAAGGACCCTCAGCTTCTGGAGACTTTGGTGCAGTTGGGGACGCAGTGCATAGAATCCTCTTTATAGCGCGAGCGAAGTTTCCGTCTTTCTAATGTCACAGGTGAAGGCCATCTCCAGGATCATGGCCTTGGGGTTCGTCCTCGACG
This sequence comes from Nitrososphaerales archaeon, assembly GCA_032906765.1. NCBI lineage: Archaea > Thermoproteati > Nitrososphaerota > Nitrososphaeria > Nitrososphaerales > Nitrososphaerales archaeon. Next base: position 101,949 of record JAJTZB010000006.1, on the reverse strand, counting down.
TCAAGGCGTACGACCTCATAGTCGGGCTGCCGCAGGAATCTGACGTCGACGGCCTGATGGAGAAGCTGCTGGAGCAGAAAGGAGGGGCGAAGGCCGAGGTGAAGCGCATCACGGAGGACGACGTGAGGCGGGCCCTTCCGGCGGAGCCGTCCAGCGTCGGCATGGAGTTGCCGCCTGTTTTGGGACAGGAACCAGAGATGGAGATGATGTCTGACCCAACCCAGTCAATCGCGCCTATTGAAGCGCTTGAGGGATACAGCCGGCTCTTCAGGGACAGGTATGATCGCCTTCTCTCCGTCGTCAGGAAGAGACCAGACACGAAGGGCGTGGGGACTACGGCTACGGGCAGGAACATGGCCCAAGGCCAGAAGATGAAGGTCGCAGGCCTCATTTCCAACAAAGTTCATAGGAAGAGCGGCGTGGAGGTGACGATAGACGACCCGAGCGGGACGCTGCGCGTGACTTGCCGGGACGAAGGCGTCGTGAAGTCGGCTCTGGAGGCGCCGCTCGACAGCATGGTGGTGATGGAGGTGTCCAGGAGCAAGTCAGGCCAGCTCTACGCCGACTCCCTGATGCTCCCTGACGTGCCGGACAGAAGGGTGTCCAGCGGCTCGCACAGAGTCTACGCCGTGCTTCTGTCGGACCTGCACGTCGGAAGCAAGATGTTCCTCGCCGACGACTTCCAGCGCTTTGTCCTGTGGATCAACGGAAAGCTCGGAGACCTCGACGTGGTCAACAGAATCAAGTACGTCGTCGTAGCAGGCGACCTGATCGACGGCGTCGGCGTCTATCCCGGGCAGGAGTTCCAGCTGGCCGAGAGGGACCCGAAGAAGCAGTATGAAACGGCGGCCAAGCTCCTCGAGGAGCTGCCGAGCCACGTCCAGATAATCGTGTCCCCGGGGAACCACGACGCGGTCAGGCAGGCGCTGCCCCAGCCGGCTGTCTCGGCCGACATCGCCGAGTCGCTGTACAGGATGGAGAACGTCAGGCTGGTGGGCGACCCTGCATACGTCAAGTTGCACGGAGTGACGTTCCTCGTCTACCACGGCAAGAGCCTGGACGACATCATCGCGACCACCCCAGACCTCTCCTACAACAAGCCCACCGATGCGATGAAGCTGCTTCTTCGATCAAGGCACTTGGCCCCGACCTACGGGAAGCGGACCGCCCTCTCGCCGGAGCTCCGCGACTTCATGGTCGTCGACCCCGTACCCGATGTCTTCCACAGCGGACACGTGCACACCTACGGCGAGCTGAACTACAGGGGCACCTTGGTAGTGAACTCTGGTACGTGGCAGGCCCAGACGAGCTTCCAAGTCAACATGGGCTTGGAGCCGACGCCCAGCATAATTCCCGTAGTCGACCTGTCCAACGTGAGCGTCATCAGAAGGAACTTCGGCGCCGCGGCCTTTCCCGCTGCTTAGAGCCTATCCTAGAATTGTCCATCGGGTTCTGTTAAGTTGGTGGGGGATAAATACGGGTGTTAAGCGTCGGGTGATGAAATGAAGTCTCTGCTCGTTAGCAGTCAAACCGTGGAGAGCGGGCAGAGACCCAGGTTCGTCGGCCTCCTGCTCGTTGCACTTCTCATGTCGGCCCTGTGGGAAGGCATACCAACCGTTCTCTCGAAGTTTCTGGTCCCGTTGGCATCAACTAGTTTTGGCTTTGAACGTTATCAGCTTCTTTTCGTCTCAATTTTCTCCTACACTTCATTCCTCGTCAACCCCGTGTTCCTGTTCGTCGTATTCTATCGCCTTGGCAGGAAGATTGACTTGACGGAGAACTACGCCTCCGTCGCCATCTACATATTCATCGGCGGATTGTTGGGCGGCTCTGTGTCATTTTTCCTGATGCCCGTGTTACTCGGCGGTTCTTGGGGGGCCGCGTTCCCAGACATCCTTTCCGTGGTGACCACCGTCACGTCTTTCTCAGTTTTACTCGTCAGGTCTGGCTTGGACATCCTATTTCCCGCGTTTGTCGCGATTGCATTTGCGAACCTTAGGAGTGGAAGATTGTCAGCAGCGCCGCGACGACAGAACGTGACAGGTGGAAATGAATGAAGCGAATGAAGTCTCTACTCGTTATTGGAACGGTGATTCTCTTGATAGGAGTTGTCATGGCTCTCTTCGGAGGAGTCAATGTCATGTCTTATAGGGGAACGACGGGTTGGACGGTCGCTGCGACTTGCTATTTGTATCCGACATGGAATCTGTTGAATTCGTTGTTGCCGCCGCCACCGCCGCTGGGTCTTACCGCGAATTGTGTCCCTGCTCATCTGTCGTCGTTCACTCCTTTCCCAATCACACTTCCTGTTGGCGTTTCAAGTTCAACGGGCTACGCGCTTAATTTCATAGGTGTTGTCTTGATATTGCTTGGCATCGTGGTAGTGGTGAGGGGATATCGCCAGCACCCGACACTTAACAGGGAGAACGAGCACCCACCAACTTAACAGAACCATTTGAAAATAGGCTCTTAGACCAGGCCAGCGAACGCTGGGTCTTCTGAGAGGGTCTTCGCGAGGCCTTCTCTCCCTATCAAGAGCTTAATCCTCTTCGTCCTGCCGCGCCGCCCCTTGCTCACCACCGACGCTTCCACCAGCCCGAGGAGGTCCAGCTCCGCGAGTATGCCGCTGACGCGCCTCTGCGTGAGGGCCTCGAGGCCGAGCTTCTTGCAGAGGTTGCCGTAGACCAGGTACAGCTCCCCAGTGTTCGTCCCTGAATCGAACTTTGATGTAGCGAGGAGGATGGCCTTGTTCTGCACTGGAAGCGACCTAATCCCGTCCTCTACGCGATCGTGCTCCATCTTGTCCGATGCCTTCTTGACGCATGAATCGTCTATCTGGCTCCGACCTTCTCTCTCTGCTACCTCGCCTGCTATTCGCAGGAGGTCCACGGCTCGCCTCGCGTCCCCGTGCTCCGATCCTGCCATAGCCGCACACAGGTTGATTGCAGCGTCCGACGCCGCAGACTTCCTGAACGCCATCGCCGCCCTCTCCCTGAGTATCTCCCTCAGCTCGTCCACAGTGTAAGGGGGGAAGACGAGCTCCTCTTCGCTGAGGCTGCTGAGTACGCGCGGGTCGAGATTATCCTTGAACTTGAGGTCGTTCGATATTCCAACCAAGGCCAAGAACCCGGGCGAGAGCCTCTCGTTAGAGCGGGTGAACTCGTAGAGGATGCTGTCGCCGAAAGCTTTCACGAGGTAGTCTATCTCGTCCAGGACGAGGATGACGTTCTTCTTGGCCGACCGAATGCTCTCGAAGGTCCTGCCCACGACCTCGCCGATGGAGAGCCCGGTGAACGGGATTTGTTTGTCGGCTGGAAGCTCGAGGAACTTCGCAAAGTCGGCCAGCGTCCTGTACTCGGTGTTGGCCAGCCGCGTGTTGACGTATGCGACGACCAGGTTCGACGTCTTCGCCTCTGCCTGCAGCTTGGAGAGGACGTAGCGTGCCACTGCCGTCTTTCCCGTTCCCGTCTTGCCATAGAGAAGAAGGTTAGAGGGCTTTGAGCTGTGGAGGATTGGTGCCAGGACCTCCGCGACCGCTTTGATTTGGGCGTCACGGAACGGGAGCTTGTCGGGGACATAGTCCGGGCCCAGGACGCTCCTGTCGACGAACAACGCCTTACCTTCCTTGGCCCTCCGGAAAATCTCGTTTATTCCCCCAGAACCCGACATTGGGCATCAGTGGAAACACTGGTTAGATAAGCCCTCCTGTGAGCCCTCCGCCCCTCCTGTTCCGCTGCTTCCCTTGCTAGCCCCTCCTGGCACAGATACAATGAGCTAGCTGCTTGCTAGCCAGCTCTTGCTTGGCGGTTTGAACAGGATAAGGACTGAGGTCTAATGATGAGGGCTGACGGTTGAATTAAGGAGAACAAAGGGCTCGCGGCATGCTTGATCTGGCCTGGACTGGAAGAGGTGGGGTGGGGGTCCTCCAGTGAATCCCGGTGAACGGCCCTCCCACTAAGGCTGATTTAGACCCCAGTGTTTCCACTGGAACCTATCCAACCCGTCCGGCCAAACGGAGGCCGATTTTGACCCCTTTGCTTCCACTGGAGCCTGTATTCGGTTTTTAACCAATATCATGGTGTGAACTCCTGTGAACGTGCCACGTCGTATCAACGCGCAGTCAAGGATTGTTAGCCGCCTGTTCACAAGTTCACACCAGCGACGGTTTAATGCCCTCTGGCCTGTGAACTTGCTTGTACGTTGAAGAAGCGGGTAAAGATAGAGCTGGAGGATGACGAGGGGACAAAATTCACGCTCGCGCTTGAGGGCAAGGTCTCCCGCGAGAAGCTGCTGAAGGCAGTCGACATGCTTGAGATCATGGACGTCCCGCTGGACCGCGGCGAGAAGAAGGCGCCGGACGAGGGAACCTTCTTCGGCAAGGTCACGGCTCTCATTGAAACGGTCTTCGCTTCAGGCGACTTCTCCTCTTCAGACGTAGCGCGGGAGTTCGAGGAGAGGTACAACCAGCCCGTCAAGCTCAGCATGATATCTACCTACCTGTCCAGGCTCGCAGACAAGGAGTGCCTCAAACGTGAAAGGTTCGGCAACTCCTGGGTCTACAGGCGGGTCTATCTCAAGGCCTCTCAGGTCGCCGGGAGATAAGAGGAGGTTTCGCGATGCCGAAGCCGTTTCCACGCTTGACTGGTGGCAGAGCAGTCGGCGAGAAAGAATATGACCAGATCATAGAGGAGCTCGACCAGCTGCGGAGAAACTGGCGTTCAACCGATTAGGCACCGTTGAAGAGTTCCGCCAAGGTCCTCACAACCTACCTACGAACCTGACCGTCGTGTCTGCAGAACGCAGAATCAACCGACGATTTCCAGCTTGAGATCAGAGACCCTCGATATCCGCTCGTAGTCCCTGTCTGCTGAAAGAAGTTTCTCTGCTCCGTTGGCCACGGCGGTCCCCGCAATCAGCACGTCAAGGGCGTTGACGGATTGGCCGACTCTCATGAGGCCGCCCATGATCTTGGCCGACTGCTCGGCCGCCTCAGAGTCGAGGGGCAGGAGCTTCAGCTGATGGAAGAACGATTTCACCACCCTCTCCTGCCTGTCGAGCTTTCTGTGGTAGATGGGATGCAGCAGTTCGAAGAGGGACACAGTCGATATCCCCACAGAATCGGTGGCTCCCAGCGCCGACCTGACGACCGAAACGGAACGCTCCTTTCCGCGCAAGAAGTCGACGGCGACCGAGGTGTCGATTGCAATCAAGTCCTCAGCACCGTCATCTTCCTGACGTCCTCGATGTCTTTCCTCACCCGCTCGAACTCCTCGTCCTTAGAAAGGGCGCCCGCGAAGGAGAGCAGGTCGCTCTTCCCTTCGAGCAGCCGTCCGATGGCGTCGCTGAAGCTCTCGTTTCCCTTCTTCGCCTCGAGGAGCCGCCGGTACACGTCTTCCTTCACTGCCAGGTTCTTGGAGCCCATTTGCGTATCAATATACAGATACGCATATTTAAGGCCCACGACGCGGCCAAGCCCCGCGACACGGAGCGCTTCCCCGCTTCAGTCAGCCTGTAAACAAAGGGTTTCGCCGACTGATCCCTGGCGACGAAGCTCCTCTCGTAGAGCGCCTTCATCAGCTTGGCGGTGCGCTCCCATGGAACCTCGCAGCGCGTTCAGTTTCGGTCGTGGGCTTCTCCCAGCCAAGTTCGATTGCGGTCGTTCCTGCATCACCGTACGGCGTGGCCCCACAGTAGTAACAACGCTTATGTATTACATCATATCGAGTACTACGTGTTGACCGAAGTCAAGGTGACCAGAAAGGGCCAGACGACCATCCCAGCGCCGCTCAGAGCCAAGTATGGGATCGAGGAAGGGACTAAGCTAGCCGTCTTGGACACGGGCGAGGGCATACTCCTGAGACGGTCCCGAACCACGACCGACCTGGCAGGCAGCGGCTCCTCCAAGGCCACGCCGAGCGAGATGAAACGCTTGCTCGACGAACTTCGGGGCGAAGACCGCTGAATCTGTACGACAGCAGGTTCTTCTTCGAGCACTACTATTCAGACAACGAAGCCACGCTCTCTGCGACGAGGTCTCACCTGAAGGCCAGAGGGACGAAGTACGTCTCCGCGGTGACCATCCACGAGCTGTACAAGCTGACCATGGAGAAGGAAGGAAGAGACGTAGCGGAGCTGCGGGTTTCGCTGGTCGAAAAGGACTTCGAAGTCATACCAGTGGACGCCGAAGTTGCAAAGGCCTCCGCCGACCTGCGGAGCAGATACCCGATGCCCATGGCCGACAGCATGGTCGCGGCCAGCGCGAAAGCCTACAGGTTGACCTGCGTAAGCGACGACCCGCACCTGTCAAGAATCAAGGAAATCGACGTCCGGTGGCTGTAGCCGCCAGGAGCCCCGCACGACGCCTTGGCCGCACCGACCTCCCTCAACTCATTCGAGGCGGCCCCGGCCCTTGTCCGTGAGCCGATACACGAACGGCTTCGCCGACTCATCCCTCTCGACCAAGCCCGCGTCGTACAACGACTTCATCAGCCTCGCCGTGTGCTCCCTCGACAGGCCCATCGCCTGCTTGATTTCTATCGTCGATTTCGGTCCGTCCCTCAGCAGGCCCAGTATCACCTTCTCGCTGGCGTCGCTGGCCGGCTTCCGGGGACGCCGTTCCCTCGAAGGCTCCGACTGTGGCCGCTCCTGGATGGCATGTTGCACGGGCTCCTGACGCTGTTGCATCACCTGCGCCGACGTCACCGAAGAGGAGAGGCGAGACTGCATTACCTCAACCCTCCCCATCAAATCGAGAATTCTTTCATCCTGTTTCCTCTGCTTGTCTTCGAGGGCCTTCCAGAGGTCGCGCCCGAGGTCAGATGACGCTTGAATTTGCTCGGAAGCCTGCTTGTACTTTGCCAGCAGGACCACGGCCAGCACCACAAAGAACCCGGCAAAGGCAACTGCAGCAACCTCGACTGGGTCAGCCATCGCGTTGCGCTACGTGATGCAACATAGATAAACACCACTGTCACACGACCATTCTATCCACAAGTGCGTTCAAAACGCCCACAAACTGGTCCGCTTCCTCGTCGGAGAGCTCTACTTCCCCTCTTCCCACAAGTTCAAACAGCCGTCTCACGTCCTCGACCCTCACATACCCGAGCCAGAGCGCTGTCACGAGCGTCAAAATCGACGATCGGACGTTCTCCTTTGCTTGCTTGACGACCCGATAGTATGCGCCGACAGATACCGGCCCCCTACTCCTGGAGCCAGCGGCCTCTCTGAGAGAGATTTCGCCAGATCGCACCCTTTGATACAGCAGGAGCGACTCGAGTTGCGTTTCGGTGAGTGAAGAGTCCTTCGATATCCGTCTGGCTACGCTCATGTCATAGACAATTATCCATTTATGTATAAAGCCTCGCCAAGACCTTACCTGAATGAAGTTCACATCTACTCATCAAATACTCTAAATCTAGTATTCTGGAAAGCGCGGACGAACGATTAATTCAATTCAGAGCCCCTCTCGTCCCACGCTCGATTTTATCTAGTACGCGCACCAGACAGACGCGTGAGCAAGGTTGGGTAGGAGAAGAAAGAAAGTCCTTCGAGTAGTGCATCGAACGCTGCCCAAGGTCTTCGCGTGTCCACGTTGCGGCATGATTACGATTCGCATCACGTCACATCAAGACGAAACATCACAAGACCAAGTCTACCTCGTGGCTTGCGGCAACCTCGCGTGCGCTGTCAGAAGGGAGCTCCGCTATCAAACGAAGCGGGCCGACATAGACGTCTACAACACGTTCGTCGACGACTTCGCCCGTGCTGGGGCCTGACTTGAGCCCCAAGCCCAAGGTCGAGGCCTTCCTCAAGAAGCAGATTAAGAGACACGGCACCATATGTGCCGCATTGATTGACCCAGAGGACTTCAGCCCAGCCAAAGCCGCTGATACGGCACAAGCCGCGGCCAAGGCCGGGGTTTCTATCATCCTCGTGGGAGGGTCTACAGTCTCTGATCAAGTGCGCCTGAATCAGGTCGTCAGGGCCATCAAAAGACGTGTGACTTTGCCTGTGATGCTGTTTCCAAACAACGTCACAGGAGTTTCCCGCTACGCCGATGCTATCCTCTTCAGCAGCCTCCTGAACTCGACTAACCCGTACTTCATCGTGGGGGCGCAGGCGCTCGGCGCCATGGAGGTCTTCAAGAGCGGGCTCGAGAGCATCCCGATGGGGTACCTCGTCTTCGGGGGCTCCAGCGCTACCAGTTTCATCGGCCAAGTCAACCCCCTTCCTCTGCCCAAGCCAGCTCTCGCTGTGATTTACGCCCTAGCTGCAAGATACCTCGGGATGAGGACCCTGTACCTCGAGGCAGGCAGCGGCGCCAGCGACACCATCCCGACGCAGACAATCGAGCTGGTCAGGAGGTTCTACGACGGGATTTTAATCGTAGGCGGGGGAATCACTTCTGCGGACAGAGCGGAAAGAATTGCGAAGGCCGGCACAGACATCTTGGTAATCGGCAACCTTCTGCAGACTAATGGGTATGAAAAGGCTCTACGTCAGATTGTGGCTGCCATCGAACGAAGACAACGACATTAAGACCACATTTCAGTTCTCATGCAGAAAGACCTAGCGGAGGCGTATTGAACCCTATGTATGACGACGTGCCACGGGTCGGCTTAACGTCTGCGGCTCCAATACCATCCCGTTCCAAAGCGGAAACTACCACCTGATTCCACACGTTTCTCGAACCATCACGCCGAAATCTAGAGAAGAACTGCCCATTTCGGATAGATTTTTCGCGCTCTAGCGAACAACTCTTGGAGCGTCATTTCCAAGTAATTCCCTCTTACCGTGTTGACGAAAGCAAACTTGTATTGGTTCCCCAGACTTTGTGCCACCAAGAGCTCCGCGGTGGTTAGATCGAAAAAGTAACCGGCGAAGTCCACAGGAACGTTTTTCCTGTTTGTCGACTTGATTTCGTACACCTTGATCGACTCTAGATTGCTATTGATGATATCTTCGCTCAAGAAATCCACTTCCGTCTTACAGTTTACAAGGTCGAAGGCTTTACCGTAAAGGACCTGGTTCCTACGTGCGAAGACTGTAGACAGCTTGGTTTTCTCGGAAGCGCTCAGTTCCTTGAACCCAATGTTGGCACAGCATAGAATCCTAATGGCTTCCTTGGCTGTCTGCTTCTCGCTCACATGGGACGGGTGCAAGAGCAGTCTATTAATCTCCGATAACATTCCCGGCCTGGTTGAGTTCGTGACACCAGGAACAGACCGTCGATTGAGGCCGAGTCGGGAACTCACACCAGCCACCGAGACCCCTGGCAAGAGGCAAGGACTGGGATGCAAGCCAACGATACGGGCTATCCCGACCGATTAATTTAACTAGATGATGGTATGCCCGTCATACCATATGACGAAGCAAGCACGCTACAGAAAGACAGTGGTAATAGAGAAAGAACCAAACGGGGCCATCCAGGACATCAGAGGAGAGCTCCTCAAGGAAGAAATCGAATGGGACTACTCGAAAGCCGTGAACATCCTACTAATGGCAGGCGTAATCAAGCTATCAGAGCTTACGAGCAGGGACAGGGAAATGTTGATTGGTCTTATGGAGCACGACGAGCTGCCGATAGACACTGCGGAACTTGAAATCGCCGGCAAGATTGCGGCTCAGTATATAGAATACGTACAGGCGCTCATAGACGGTTTCTTGAAACCCGCCAAAAAGTGAATTTCAAACAAACAATCGTGGTAGTCTACTCCTTCAGAATCGGACTCGTACTCTGTCTGTAATTCACGATAGCGGCTTCGGTTCCTTGTTCCCTCAACCTGCTTAGTGCCATGAGACAGGCTTGCTTTGACATATCAATTCCAAGCCACCTGCGTCCGAGTCTTTGTGCGGCAAGTAGAGTGGTTCCTGAGCCGCAGAGAGGATCGACCACCAAGTCACCCGGGTCGGTCGAGGCGTAAATTATTCGCTCGAGCAAGTGTTGCGGCTTCTGCGTCGGGAAGCCACTACTCTCTTTCCCTCGAACCAATTGGATATCGTCCCAGACGTCTTGAATCGGCTTCCCCAACATCTCGTCAAGGTAGCGCTTCAGCAAGGGAACGGCCCCGGGCTTATTCTGAACAATCCTTCCGTTCTTCAGCAAGTCCAGCATTCTATCAGCGGAGTACCTCCAGTAACGAGTCACTCCGAGAAACTCGTACTTCGCGTTTCCCTTGTTGGGGCCCCCAGGGGCGGTGAGGTCTCCTAGGGCGTACTTCCTATCGGTGTCCTTCTCGACATACCTGTAAGTCCTTCGTACATAGTCCTCACTGTAAGGGACGAACGGCCTATTCCATTTGTAAGACGGACACTTCGTGTAGAATAGGATGACGTCGTGAATCCTGCCGTAGAAACGGGCACCCTGATAGCTATCATTATGTGAGCCGAGGCGCTTCCAGATTATCTCGTTCCTGAAATTCTTCTGCCCAAAGATTTCGTCTAACATCACTTTGACATAATGGGACACTCTCGAATCTACGTGAATGTACAGCGAGCCTGTGGAACTGAGAACGCGATGAACTTGGGTTAGCAGCGGCCCTACCCACTCACGGTATTGCTTTATCCCCCCATCCCACCTATCATCGAACGCCATTCTCACCCGGTGTCTCGACTCGAACAGGAAGCTCCGCTGGGAAAGAAAAGGCGGATCGAGATAGAATAGGTCAGCGGTGGCATCCTGAATCGATCCAAGGACGTTGATAGCATCGCCCAATACTACTACGTCTGAGAACGCGCGTACCAAGACTGCTACCCAGGCTCAAGTAAGCGAAACCCGAGTCTAAGGAGGAGGACAAAAGAAGTTCTGATGCTTCACTCTATAACTTTTGATACAAATCAGGGTTTGTCTTCCCAGGACGAAGTTCACCTCAGCCAAACAGTCTTAAATCGACTCGGGTTACACGAATGCGAGTCCAAGAGCAGATTGCCCGAGAAACAAAGCCAGGAGGGGGCGGCCGTCTTCGAGAAAGGCGTCCAACCGTTCAAGGTTCGTGCGAGAATCATGCTGATACTCGGGGAACAACTGATTAGAGATGAAGTATCCGCAGTCTTCGAACTCGTCAAGAATTCCTACGATGCTGACGCGACGAAGGTTTCAGTTACACTTGATACAGTGGAGTCACAATCACGCGGAAAGATTATCGTCACAGACGACGGCATAGGAATGACTCGAAAGAAACTCCTGGAGTCATGGCTAGAGATAGGTACCATCTCCAAGTCGTCGTCAGCCACCCGCAAAAGCCCAGGAGGAAGGGTGTACCTTGGCGAGAAGGGAATCGGCAGGTTCGCGGTCCACAAACTCGGAAAGCGAACGGATCTGACCACTCGCGCCGCCGGTTCGAGCGTCGAGGTCGACCTAGTTGTAGACTGGAATCAGTTTGAACAGGGCGGGTCAGAATTCCTAGACAAGATTCCCGTGACGTGGAACGAGCACGAACCAAGACTCTTTGTCGGAGGTAGTTCACCGCGGACAGGAACTAAAATTGCGATATCGAGCCTTCAGACAACCTGGACGCAGGAAATGGTCAACACGCTGGGTCGCAACTTATCAGGTGTTGCTTCTCCACTTGCAGGACTGAAGAACTTCGCTGTGGACCTCGAAGTCGTAGGTTCTCTCACCCGGCCGTCTAAGGCCGAGACAATCGACTCCGTACTCTCTTCGGCGCCATACAAGTTTGACGCGATTGTTGACAAGAACGGCAATCTGTCTGGAAAATACTCCTTCTTTAGACCAGACCTGCCAGAACTCAAACGATCCAAGGAGCCTAAAGAGAACCTCCTTGATCCGACCAAGTACCCCAGAAGACCATTAGTAGGAGGACGAAGAGAACCCACCTGTGGTCCATTCAATTTCAAACTGTTCGCATGGGACCTTCGGCCCGCCGACAAGAAAGCGGTCTTCGGAGACATCAAGATTTACAACAACATCGTCAGGCCAAACTGCGGGATTAGAGTGTTCCGTGATGGGTTCAGGATACTGCCCTACGGAAATCCAGATGATGACTGGCTCAGTTTGGATGCCCGGAGGGTGGGTAAGACATTCGAAAGTCAGATTTCACGAAACCAGGTCTTTGGGACAATTGAAATCACATCCAAAGATAACTCAGGGCTGAGGGACAAGTCTGACCGAGGTGGTCTCATTGATAACGAACCCTTCAAGGATTTCGTTCACCTCGTGCTCAAAGCAATCGGCGTATTCGAAAGCCAGAGGTCGTACGATCACAATCTGGTTGAGAAGGCATACGGTAGAACCAGGGCTGACAGACTCGCAAGGATTCAGAAGGGTCTCATTGACATCGAAGAGAAGCTGAAGAGTGCAAAGGGAGAACTAAACGTCGAAACGACTGATACCGTCCTCCAGCTAATTGCAGACATTAGAACGGAGGTCACGGAGGTCGTTGAACAGATCGAAGAGCCATTACTCGTGGCGGCGGCAGTCGGGCTCTCCTACATGGTCCCAAGTCACGAAGCACTCAGAGACCTCCAAAGAATCAAGAGCACTCTCCAGAGAGTGGTCCCCAACATGCCTGATGGCAAGGCCAAGAGCGAGCTTCAAATCGCTTGGCGGTTGGCCGCAAGGACAGACGAACTTGTAACAAACTTGGCCAAAGTCTTCAAGAGGGGAAGATTCAAAGAAGTCCGCCTTGATTTGGTGGCAAGGCAAGCCCTCGACCTAATCAAAGGAAGAATGGAAGACGCAGGCATCAAGTGTACTCTCCTGCTCAAGCAACTAACCGTCAAGGGATCCGAAAGGCTTCTGACGACCTTCATCATGAACCTATTGGATAATTCGTTATATTGGTTGGGACCGGTCGAAACAGGAAAACGCGAAATCAACCTCATCGTCGGGAGTACTCGAGATGGGCATACTGCTCTGGTTGTAAGCGACAGCGGACCCGGCCTCCAAGACGACATCGAGTTCCTCGCTCAGCCATTCATCACGAACAAACCTGATGGGATGGGACTTGGGCTTTACATAGCGAGCGAAATTGCTCTCGCTCATGGCGGGAGACTTAGAGACTTTTCACGGAGTGACATGTCAGGTCTGTTGAAAGGCGCCAGCGTCGGAATGACGTTCCCGAAGACAATCCAAGGAGACGCTCCAAAGTAACTTGAACTGGCCCTACCCTGGCAAAGTGTTGATTGTGGATAACAAGTTCGACGAGTCGATAGAGCTTGCAGTGGAACAGTTACTACAGAATGGAGTGCCAATTGGATACTGGAATGGCAAAGACCCCAAGAAGAAATTGGTCAATAATAGAATCGTGCTTCTTGATCTCATACTCCGAGACGAAGACGCACTAAGGCCCGCACCTGAAAGGTTCAGGAGAGCCATCAACGCGCTCTATCGGCTTCGCGCAGCCTCGATTGTCATCATCCTGAGCAATACCGCTGACGAACCAAACGAGTTCAAGACCGCGTACACTAATGAGAAGGGAGAGTATCCTGGAGTAATCTCTCCGGTCAAGATAGAGAAGGGCAATCTGGACGACCCGAAGGAGCTCACGTCGCAAATTGAAAGTGCCATACGTGACCATCCCGAGGTGCGACTTGCGCTCCTACTAGAATCCGTAGTCGATTCAGCCAAAGACGGCGCCTTCCAAGCTACGCTGGGTAGAAACGTCGAAGTCGTGGCGGCTTTGATCAAGATACTAGAGAAACAAAACGACCGAGAAGGACTCAGAAGGGAGCTGGTCGATACTGTTATTCGGATTCTTTCGAGACACGCTCATTCCGGAGAAGCATACAAGGCCTTGAAGGAAGTTTTGGAACCCATCCTGGCCAGGGCCCCACCCGACCTTACCAACGCCGGGGGTTCGCTGCTCTCATTTCTGATGTACTACAAGCCCGAGGGAGACAGAGTTTGGACCGGGGACATCTTCCAGACGCGGAAAGACGACGGCAGAGACATTGGAATAGTGCTCACTCCCGCCTGTGATCTTGCTTGGGACAAGCCGGAATTTGTCACTTTGGCGTTGGGTTTCAGACTCACTGAGGACGTGTACAGGAAACGCAACAGCGTCCTCTTCCAAAGAGACTCAAGTCTCAGGAATCTGACCATAAAGGAACGGGAAGCGCCGAGCGACGAAAGGAGGACCCAAGTCCAGCGAAGCATCGACGATCGTATCGAACACTACAAGGTGACAGGAAAGAACCTGCCGGAGGGAACCTTCATACTGCGACACGTCGATTGCGGAGGAGAACTGTTAGACGTGTGTATAGATCTCAAAGACCTCGAAAGAGTTTCCTTGAAAAAATTGACGAAGGAAAGTAAGCCATGGCATAGGATTACAAGACTTGATAGCCCATTCGTGGAAGCGCTATTACAACGGTTCGGGGAACGGACGTCGCGCATCGGAATCCCGGATTTCAATCTCTCTCTACCGAGCCTTGCTGAGCGGGCAAATGGGCCCTGACAGCGAGTTATCCTAACACAAACACAGATAATCGAATTGGCCAGGAGGTTCTACGACGGTACCTTAATCATGAGTGGAGGGATAGCCTCTGCGGACAAAGTGGAAAGGATTGCAGACGCTGGCGCGGTTCATGTTATACGAATGATTTATCGCGCCTCCGCCGGGGAATCATCATCTAGTTACACTGAATGCGGCTAGTTTTGATTAATTGACGCTGATATGGGCGCCGCAGAATACCAGGCGAAGATGACCTCTCTGGAATCCGTCCTCGGAACGCTCGTGACTGTGTTCGCGGTCCTTGCTGTCGTCGGCTTCTACCTCGCCAGACTGTACTATCAGCGCTGGCAGACCAGACAATCAAAGGCATTCCAGATTGGCGGAAATCAAGCCAAGGGTGACGTGTCCCAGGTCCTGGGTACCTTCGCCGTTCTCGACGAGTACGAACAGATCATCCTTCTTTCGTCCACCTCCAAGCAAGGCTCCTTCGACCTGCTAGGGGTCAAAGACGAAGTATCCCGCAGCCTTTCCGATGACGCGCAAGTAGTCGGAAACTCATGCGAACACCTCATCAATCTCAGCCCCCTCATACCAATAGGGAACTAGGACGCCGACGCTGTCCTCGAATATCGATATTTGAATCGACCGCCCGTCTCTCGGAGTGTTGAGCTCGATGGAATCAGTCCTCATCCTTTCCTGTTGGTCGATGGTCATGTTAGCCAACTTCACCGGGTCAAGTTTGAACGGCTCCAATTTCGAATCAAACCTCATCAACGCAGCCGCAATCTTCCACTTATCTTCGGGGTCCGGTGCTCTGTCTAGCTCTGGGAACTCATAGCCCGCTTCAAGGACCCGACGCGCTTCTTCGACGCTGGGGCTGTCTGAAATCGGCTTGTAACAATGTATGTCGTATGTCACCCATCAACGCCAGGCTTCAACTATATTCAGTCCGACCGAATACCACTTTAGGATATTTAACGACAATCCAGCCATAAGCAGTAGACCTTGTGTATTAACCGCAGCCTTTTGTCTTAAGAGCGCGACACCTGGAACCACCTCCAATTGACTCCGGTCTACAGATTCCCATTTCCCCTGAGGGAGGGCGTCGTCTTTTCGCGGCCGAACCGATTCATCATGATGGTCGACGCCGAGGGCGAGACCCTCCGGTGCCACTGCCCCACGACCGGAAGGCTGGGCGACCTGAGCCTGGCCGGGCTCCCCTGCCTCTACTCCTCCTCGCAGAGCGCCGGCAGAAAGATGGCCCACACGGTCGAGGCGATAGCCACCACAGCCGAAGCCGGGTCCTGGGTCGGCATCAACCAGACCGCTGCCAACAGGTACTTCGAGTTCTTCCTGAGGAACGGGGCGCTCTCGCGCATGGCGAGGGGGGAGGTGCGGAGGGAGGTTAGGCTGGGCAGATCAAGGATAGACTTCCTCGTGGGCCGAACCTACATCGAGGTGAAGACGCCCCTGATAGTCCTCCCGGCGGGCGAGAGCCTCCAGAGGGTCAGGACGAGCAGATTCGACTCCTTCGACAGGCTCATCAGGCACATGGGGGAGCTGAGAAGGGCCCTGGCGAGGGGCAACAAGGCGGTCATAGCGCAGTGCTACCTGTACGACGCGAAGCCGTTCGTGCCTCCAGCGTCGAACAGAACCAATCGGAGAATCCTCGCGGCAGCGCGAAGGGCGGAGAGGGCGGGGGTGGAAAGGTGGCAGGTCAACCTGGGGCTGGACAAGAACGGGGTGTCACTGATACGCTACTTCAGGAGCAGGCCGTACGCATGACTTACATGCAATGGCTACGTTTCAGGCCTAGACGAGGTTCCCGACGGAGATGCAACGAACCCGTTAGACGTTCAACCCATAGAACCTCCCCAAAATGGCCATTGTGCAAGTATTGCGCTGGCTCAGCACGGAACACGGAAACATTCGCGAAATGAGACGCGACAGCCGACCGACGCCTGCGTCAAGTAATAAATATCGAGGGCCGTCATCGCCATTCCATTGCGCCGTGCGCTGGGAGTCATCGCACTGGTTCTGACGCTGACCGCGGCTCAACTTCCGTTGAACCTCGCCCTGCCGGCTCAAGCAAGCTCGATTCCAGTCACAGGCCCTCCAGCTCCAGGGCTCGGGGCCTTCGATACGTTCATGACCAACCTGATGGCACAATGGGGCGTCCCCGGGGGCGCGCTCGCCGTGGTCAAGGATGACAGGCTTGTCCTCGCCCACGGTTATGGCATGGCAGACGTCGAGGCCAACCAGCTGGTGCAGCCAGATTCGCCCTTCAGAATCGCGAGCGTATCCAAGCCCATCACCGCCGCGGCTATCTACCTCTTGGTCCAGCAGGGGAAACTGAGCCTCAGCGACAAGGCCTTCTCTATTCTGAACGACCTTCAGCCGCCGGCTGGCTCCACGGAAGACCCACGCATCCAGAACATAACCGTCCAAGACCTCCTGTGGCACGCAGGCGGATGGAACAGGGACACGACCTTCGACCCAATGTTCCAGCCCACCACGTGGAACGCGGCCGACGCCACGGGGACCCCGAGGCCGGCGAGCTGTAGTACAGTCATCCGCTACATGCTGGGGGAGCCGCTTCAATTCACACCCGGAACATACTATGACTATTCGAACTTCGGCTACTGCGTCCTCGGCAGGATTATAGAGAAGATTAGCGGCGTGTCGTATGAGCAGTTCGTACAACAGAACGTTCTGGCTCCATTCGGAATCACCGACATGAAGATTGGACACACCCAGCTCAGCCAGCGGGCCCCAAGAGAGGTGAAGTACTACGACCCCGTCGATGGCAACGCTACGTCCGTGTTCCCTGGCGCCGGCAGTGTCCCGTGGCCATACGGCGGCTTCTGCATCGAAGCGATGGACGCCCACGGCGGGTGGATCGCCTCCCCCATCGACCTGATGCGCTTCGTCGTCGGCCTTGACGGTCAAGGTTCGACCACGCTCCTGAACGCGACCACAATGCAGACGATGTTATCCCGCCCAACCATTCCGTACTGGGCGGGTTCGGCTTACTGGGATGCCGGGGCGTGGAACGTCCGTCCGGCTGGCCCCGATGCGAACTGGTGGCACTTGGGCCTGTTGCCAGGCACAAACACCGAGGTTGTCAGGGACAACAAAGGAATTGGGGTGGACTTCGCGGTGTTCTTCAACGGGTCAGTCGCAAACGAAACAAACTTCGAGACCGCAATGGACAGCGGGCTGCAGAATGTAGTTGCGAACGTCGCCAATTGGCCAAACCAGGACCTCTTCGGGCTGTACGGGTCATCCATGACCACTACTTCATCCACAACGACGATGTCTAACACGACGTCCACCGCGAGCAGCGTCACTTCCACATTGGGTTCCTCTATAACTTCGACGACCAGCTCAACTACGACCGTCTCGGCCACGTCCAACACCGCTCAAATCTCCACATCGTCCTTCAGCACTTCGTCCAGCACAACCACATCAAGCCCTACTCAAGGTGGGGGCGAGGGGATTCCCGAATTCCCATTCCAGGTCGCGGCCACGACTCTCTTCACCCTCCTCCTGCTCGCATCCTATCTGCTGGCAAGGCGGTATGCTTTGCTCGGCCAGTTTAGGAGACGATAACCCAATTACTCTCCACGCCTCTGTGAGAACTACGAATCTAGAACTATGGTCGGCGTGCCATCTGTTCATGATGGTTGAAGGCCGAGTCGCGCTTGTGACTAGATTCCATTCCTCAGAGGACCGGGCGGTCACATAATGTTTGGGAACAACACGTTGACTGAGGACTATTCCCGGCGGAGGCGCAATAAGTCCTACGCGCGCAACCGACCTCATCACAAAATGAGCACGAAGAACCTGATTCTTCACCTTCTTAATCAGGACGACTACAGAACCCTGCTTAGGCGCGTTATCACTCCGCGAGTGGAGGCTGGGACTCTTCGGGCTTCGTTCGCAAGCTTGCCATTCCTGTTTTATAACAAAGCGTGGAAGGAGGGAGGGTAATGGACAACGGGTCGTTGGAAAGCGCTTTCTCCAATCTTTCAACCCCTCTCATCGCCGATGCATGCGTGCGTCTGCACGTCCCCCTGCGCGTCGCCCCGTCTGGCATACATCCACTGGTGTCAGACATGCGCGTTGCTGGTCGGGTGTTGCCCGCTCGTCACCGAGGAAGCGTAGACGTTTTCCTTGAAGCAATGAAGAAAGCCTTGCCCGGAGACGTGCTGGTTGTGGACAACGATGGTCGAAGCGACGAGAGTTGCGTGGGCGACCTTACTGTCATAGAAGCCAGGGCGTGGGGCGTAGCGGGGTTGGTGGTGCGCGGCTACCATCGGGACACCGACGAGTTGGTACGGCTGGGTTTTCCGGTGTTCAGCTATGGGTCGTATCCAGCCGGACCTCTTCGCCTCGATCAGAGGGGTCCCCAGGACCTTTCTTCAGCTCAATGGGGCGGCTTCACTGTCGATGGCGATGACGTGGTTTTTGCAGATGTCGACGGCGTACTTTTCGTCCCAGGAGGCAAGGTCGAAGAGGTCTTGGAGGCTGCGAAGTCCATATGGAAGGTCGAGCGGAAGCAGGCAGAGACAATCCAGGCTGGAAGGAAGCTTTCTGAACAATTGGACTTCGATGGGTACCTGGCAAAGCGCAGTTCAGACCCATCCTATACCTTCCGTAGGCATCTACGGGAGCGAGGGGGAGCTGTAGAGGAGTAAGCTTCCCCTGAGAGTGAGTACCCAGATGAAGCTTGAGGTAGGTCAGCAGGCCGTCTACGAGCGGACCTTCACAGCCGAAGACGTCAGATCGTTCGCAGAGCTCTCCGGAGACAAGGGGATTCACCACATGCGGCCTGACAGCAAGGGAAGGACGATGGTGCAGGGGCTGCTGACAGCCACGCTTCCCACAAAGCTCGGCGGGGACTTGAACTACATAGCACGCGAGATGGAATTTCAGTTCGTCAGGCCGGTCTTCGTCGGAGACACGGTGAGGTGCAAGGCCTTGGTCACCAAGGTGGAGCGGGCCGAAGGACGCCTCAACGTAGCTATGGAGGTGGTCTGCCGGAACCAGCACGGAGAGGAGGTGTTGCGCGGCACTACACGTGGTGTCATCCGTCTCCAAGCCGACGCTTCTTCCCCATCACCGTAGCTGCGCGTAATGGTTACGTTACAGGGATGGATGAAATCCTAGGTAGAGGCGCAATGAACCCGACGTCGTTCCTTCAAGCTTCAATCAACTTAATTAACATCAGTTGAGTAGCTTCTTGACGGAATTGCCAGCCTGTCCCAATTGTGGGAGGGAGTATGATCAGGGGGCAGCATTCTGTCCGAATTGTGGCAAGCCTTTTTCGTCTCTCATCATAATGCCCACAACCGGCGTATCGGTCGCTCCACCCGCCACTATCACATTACGAAGGCCAACTGGCGTGACCATTCTCGCCGCACTACAGATTGTGGGTTCACTCATCACCCTAGGGTCCGGATTCGTGTTAGGGCCTTTCGGGTTCATAGTCGACATCTTCGGCTTGCTCACACTGTTCTTTGCGCTAGCCCTGCTATCTGGCAGGAATTGGGCGAGAATCTTGATTCTAATTGGTGCCGTTCTAGACATCCTCAGCATAATCGGAATCATCTGGGGCATCATCATTCTATGGTATTTCACTCGGTCGCACGTAGTGGCATTCTTCAAACAGCCCAAATAGCTTCTTTCAAATTGCGTTCTGATTCCGCTACAAAGTGTCCAGTATCCGTTTCGGAACCATGAACTCGGTGCCGCAATAACCACATTTCCTTACCGAAGCCTTGTCGAGCATCTGAATTGGCGAACCACAGCTGGGGCACTTGAGACTGACTACGCCATCTCTTCCCATCTCGAACGATGTGACGACTTGGTATTGCACCGATTCGCGTTGCATCCCCATCTTGCTCACGAACGAAGCGCCGTCAAAAACGCCTTCAATAGCTCCAGAGGAGATCAGTCCTTCAACCATCCTTTGCCCGTCTGAAGGGGTGCTCGACAGACCATTCTTGGAAAGGATGGAGCACACTTCAGAGAGGGCGACTTTTTCCCTTGTCCTGAGGAGTCGGTATACTTCATCGTTCGTTCGGCCAATCTTGACAAGATTGTCAATCCATGCCTTCACTTCCAAAGACCTTGTTTCATCTTGTACAAGAAACATCAAGAAGTACTCGTCTCCATTTTGAAACTTCACGTGGATGTTAACACGATGCTTCTTGAGCAAGGATCCGGTTTCGCTAGCTTGGGTTTCAACAACTTGCAAAGTCTTGAATGACATCCAAATGTTTCCTCCTGAGACTGCCTTGAAGAAACCAAGATCTTGATCGTAGGAAAGAGTCGATACCGACTTCCCAGCGAAAGCGTTGTTTTTCCAGAGCGTGCATTCACCAGACAGCAGTACTGTGGAACCCAACTACGGGTGGTGGGAATCTGAATGAAATAAGATTTGCTTCAGGTTCCGCTCATTCTACATATCGAGGCCGCATGTGCGGTTTCAAATCAACATGCTGGACACAGACGGCGGGGCTGGGCGACTTCTGGCCTGGAATCATTCAGTCACTGATGACTGGTAGAGGATTCCGGCCGCGCTTTCCAATCCGTTGAATTCCGACGACCTTCGCTTCGAACGCGTCTAGGGGCGGATACGCGAGGCTGGCAAATTGAGAGTCTAGTGTTGGTGGTTTTCATGTTCAGAAGGTTCTGTCAAGTCTTCAGGGGTTCGTCTTCACTGTTAAGCGTGGGTGCCCCTCTGCAGCTCTAACGCGAGCAACATTCACGACATTTTCCACCTTTTATCACTAGCTCAATCGGACAGCATCAATCCGCATCAAGTCAAAACAGCTCAGGCGCATCTCACACGAGCGACTTTCCGGTTCTGGGGTTCTTTTTAGCGGGATCTCGGCTTTACGGCGACAGGCTTCTGGTACTCTTCCACAGCCTTCTCCATGGTCTTCCTTGCCAGAGCCATGTCGAACTTGATGAGCTGCTTCACGACCTCGTTCTCTCGGTCCAGCCTGTACATCGTAGCCCTTCCGATTTGCCTCGTCTGCTTCACTGCCCCTGACTTTTCCAGTTCCTTCCAGTACTTGAAGAATGTCACCCTGCTCATTGCCAGATTTCTTGCAATCTCGTTCTTCGAGTAGTCTGACAGCGGGTTGTCTAGGAAGAAGTCCATGATCCTCAGAGTCGGACTCGGGCCCAGGTACTTCAGCAGTAGCGTCTCATTTGGTTTGTAGCTCATTCGACTCACGACTATTTCTATGTCTGTCTGACTTTGTCCCTGTCTTTCTATCTATCTAACTTGGCAAGTATTTGAATATGAACTTTCGAAGTATCATAAGTGAACTCATGCTTTCGGACGATGAAATCAGGGCCTCGATTCTGTTCAAGCTACACAGGAGGGGAAACTGGGGTGCAAGTCACACCGCGTTCGACAACCTTCAGAAAGGGTTCAAAGACACGGATTTGGGAAAACACGAAGCGAAACGAATTGATAGGATGGCAAGGGAACTAATCAGACAAGGCTGGATCATCCCGAAGCCCACAAGTTACAGCCTGCAGGTGTCGCTGAATCCCCGCGACAGTGAACAAATAACGTCGCTCATGAGAAGATTCTTCCCCGACGTCTAGTTCGAAGAAAAGAACTCGAAAATATCCGTTGCCATGGAAGCGAAGTGGGAGGTGGCCCGTTGACCGACAGAAGGTATGAGGAAGACGAGACCTGCTTTACCATGTACATGCCTCCGGAAATGGTAGCGCTTCTGAAATCCAAAGGCGCACCGGAAGTACAGGGTGCCACGCTTGTCTTCCCGAAGACTCACGACTTCATCAAAGATGAAGGAGCGGATCGGTTGAGGCGCCTTGTAAAGCGCGGTAACCATTCTCAGGCTTGCACGAATCGCTGTGGTTATATACGCTCTTGTATATACATCTCTGTATGACTGGAACGGTCGTGGTGAGGGTGGATGAGAAGCTGAAGAGGAAATTGAAGAGGTTCAACGTGAACTTCAGCGAGGTCGTGAGGTCGGCGCTCAAACAGGAGGTCGAGAGGCAGGAGAAGGCCGCGCTCGTCTCCGCGTTGGCCAAGGCCCGCGGATCTCTGTCCAAGGTCTCTGACGAGAGGATAATCCGGGCTGTAAGAGAAACCAGGGACACCCGATGAAGGCCCTCGTGGACGCCAGCACCTTGCTCCTGCTCCTCAAGCACATGGACGGAAGGAAGCTGGCCGACATCGCCAGCGACCTGAGCACCCTTGACGTGGCGGTCTACGAAGCCAGCAACGGCATATGGAAGCAGGTCCGCCTCCTGAATCTGCTCACCAGGGACGACGCGCGGAAAGCTCACAGCGCGCTGCTGCGCCTGGCCTCCCGGATTTCGCTGGTGCGATGGGACGAGGTCGACCACGCCGAAGCGATGGACGTCGCAATCACCAGGGGCGTCGCGTACTACGACGCGTGTTACCTTGTGGCTGCGAAGTCCCTCGGGTTGCCGCTGGCGACAGACGACAGGAAGCTGACCTCGGCGGCTTCGGAACAGAAGGTCCTCGGCTGGAAGGAACTGGCTGAAACCACCTAGACTGTCATGACGCGCATGCTCGCAAGGAACCGCCAAGCACCCTCCCTAGACCGCAAATCGCTTAAATCGCTAGTTACCGTTTCTGTCGCGAAGTCATAGGATATGAAAATCGGTTCCATCGCCATTGACTGCGACGACTTCGACCGAATGATGAACTTCTGGCAAGAAGCCCTTCACTACGTCCCAAAGTATCCTCCCAAGGATGGATGGGTCATCCTGAAAGATCCTGATGGGCGAGATCCCAACCTCTCAATCAACCGGTCTTCCGAAGGACACTTGGAGCAGTATCGACTTCACCTGGACCTTTACACCGAAGACCAAGAAGGCGAGGTGAAGCGGCTAATCCGCCTGGGTGCGACCCTCCGGAGACCCTCTCAACAGGGCGAGGACTTCGTCGTACTTGCGGACCCGGATGGCAACCCGTTCTGCGTGGTCAGCACGTCCAAGCGATAAGCAAGGACGACTATCCTGAAGTATTACTGGAGAATCCACTTGAAGCTGTGCTTAGGGCTCATTGCTGATAATCCATCGCACCGATGCCACAAAATACCATTCATCGGGATTCATGCAGAACCAACCTCCATTGTAACAGAATCTGGCTTACTGAATGCGTACCGTCGGAGGCGGCCCCACGGGCCCTGGACTCTTGATACCCAGTTTTTTCCGAATGGCTTCCATCACTGCTTCGTATGCAATCAGTTCGTAGTACCCACCAACCAAAAGTATCGCGCCAGCCAGGACCAGGATTGCAGCCCACGTGTTGAAAGAGGACGACGTAAGGAGCTTGGCTGCTCCCAGAACTATCAACCCCATTCCTGCTGAGACGTCGAAGTTGTACTTGGCTTCTGTTAAATCAATCTCGTTCAAGTCGGGCTCGTCATGCTTTGTTTTAATCCTGACCCAAAAGTAATCGTAATCTGCCTTCCACGCAGCAGGCTTCTGACCATCTTTGGAATTATTCTTGATACTCTTGCCAGTCTTGCCAGACCTCCACGACCTCCATACCTGCCAATAGACGATCCGGTGAATCTGGGTGACCGTTAGACCCACGGCCGGACCGGCCACGAGAAAAACTACGGTCCACAGCAGATTGAGAGAATTGGCAGTTGCGCCGAAGAGGACGTCAGGCTGATAGAGGAAGAAGTAGACTATCAGAATCAGGTAACCCGGGAGAAGCGTACCGTAGAAGTCTGATTTGTTGAAGAAGGAGGGAATGCTCGCGCTCATCAGCGTCGGTTCTCTCTGTGGTAATCCATGGTTATTGTACCCGAGATTAAGGAGATGCCTGATTTAAGCTTGAGCCAGTCAACGAGGGTCGGAGTGAGCCTTGGTCAGGGCTTTGGCTGGTCAATTTGGGAGCCGATATCGAGAGAAGATCTGACATATCAGATAACATTCCACATAGGGTTCACTGCGCCTCCGCCAAGGGATTCACTCCAATTGTAGATCAAGAGAAAACGTAGGTCTTGGGCTTCCTAGCGTCGGCGGGAAGATTAGCTTATCTATTGTCCTAACCACGAACTACTAGACATTAACTCTTGGACTTGTATACCCATTTCGCCTTCGGACTAGCTGTCGGATTCGTGTTTTTCGGAAGGCCAGAGTTTGTGCTCCTTATTGGATTGGGTACCCTCCTGCCCGACTTGGACAGAGAGTACTGGTTCATTCCTCGAAGAGCCTACAGAGATGAGCAGCTCCATCGGGCTGCTTTGCATAACGTGTTCGTAATGGTCTTGACTTACTTCGTAAGCCCATTCCTTTCGCTTGGCGTATTTCTGCACGTCTTGCAAGACTCATTCACAACTGCGAAGGATCGCGGTGTAGAATGGTTCTTTCCCTTGACGAGGAAGATAAAGCGCGGGTTATACAATGCAGATGGGCAACCTCAGCCCCTTAACCCGAAGGAGCATGTTTACTTCTTTCAAGAAGATCCTATAGGATTGGTGGATTACGCTGATCTCGACCTGCGCGAAGAGGGACCTGTTCCTTGGCGCAGGGTGTATGGACCTGCCCAGAACAGCAATATCTTGGATCGTAGTTTTCTCTTTGGTTCAATTGTGATACTGCTAATCTGGTTCGCGAACACTGTCATTACGTCCCGCTTCTCTCCGATTCAGAGCTTTTTTCAAACGAATTGGGGTATTTGGGCAATTGGGTTCGGGTGGATAGTTTTACTGTATGGCGCGGGACAACTGGATCGAAGAGACAAGCCACTCAGAATTACGAAACTCATCATTGTCAAGTACCCTCTCTTCGCATTCGGGCTTATTGCCTTGGGAGCGTGGCTCTGGCTTTATCGTAATCCGATAATCTCAAACCTCCAGAGCATATTCTCCGAGCCCGTGCCTGTCTTGTTGGGCGCAGTTCTCACTTCCCTAGCGTCTCTCCTCGTAGTTGAATGGAAGAAAAGTGGAGGCAGAGACGCGGTCTTTTGACTAGACTCGTTCCCAAAGTCAGAGAATTGTTACTCTCGAATTGAAGTGCTTTCGTCTGCATAGGGTTCATTATGCCTCCTTCTGGACGACGCTGCCACCTAACCGGACTTGTTTGCGAATCACTTGACCGCCGACATCAGCGCGTCGAGGAACGGTATGACGGCGGACGCCAGCGCCGTGGAGGAGAAGATGTTGTAGTGCGTGACCCCGGGCAGGATGGAGAGGCGCGCATCAGACATCCCCGACCCATCCCAGCCGCCGTCCTTCTTTCCGCCGCCGAGCAGCTCGAAGAACTCGACGGCATGGGCGGTGCGGACGCTGTCGGCGTCCCCGACCACTATCATGGTGGGTGCCTTGATTTTGGCCACTTCCTCCGACCAGTCGTAGTCCCTTCGCAGCATCTCGCCGAGCTTGGTCATCAACACAGGCCAGTCTTCGAGCCTCGGCGCAGTCCTCTCGTAGACCTGATACATCGGGGTCTCCTTCAGCGCCTCCGCGGACTCGGGACCGCTCTGCCCCATCACAGTCAGGACCTCGGGGTACCATCCATCGCGCCTGCAGGGGGTCGAGACGAGCACCAGCTTCCTCACGAGCTCCTGATATTGGATGGCGGTCCGCAGCGCGACGCCTCCGCCGAGCGAGTAGCCCATGACGTCGGCCTTCCCAAGCCGCAAGTGCCTGATCAGGACGGCGACGTCGTCTGCCATCAGCTCGTATCTCAGCGGCCTGTCTATGTCCGCCGTGTGCCCGTGGGCCTGCAGTTCGACGGCGATGGTCTGCCGTCCTTTGGAGAGCAGCTGGAGGACTTCGCCGAACATCTCAATGGCTCCCGCTCCTCCGTGTAGCAGTACGAGCGGGCGTCCGGTGCCATGGATTTCGTAATACATCTCAAGGCCGTTCACCAGGGCGTAGCCTTTCATGGGAGTCACCGTGCGTCGTCAGGAAACTTGCAGCCCAATCTGGATATACAGCTTTCCAAGGAGCACTCCGAAGCCATCCCCTAACGGGACCCGAGAGCGTCGTCTTGGTTGGGATCCTACTTCTCTATGTGATCTCGTATCGCACGCAGCAGCTTCGGGTTCTTCCGGAGAAAATCGACCAACCCCTCTATCTTGCTGATGGTCACGGGTTGGATGTGATGCTCTATCCCCTCCGTGTCTTGGTAGGCTACGTCATCCTCCACGCCGAGCATCAGAAGTAATTCTGATACTATGCTGTGTCTCGCGATTACAGATTTCGCGGTCTTCACGCCCTTGTCGGTCAACCTGATGCCCCTGTAGGGCTCGTGCACAAGGTAGTCTTTCGCAGCAAGTCTCTGCAGCATACTCGATACGGTGGGGGGTTTGACTCGAAGATTCTCTGCGATGGCGACCGTACTCGCATAACCCTTCTCGTGGATCAGATGATAGATCACCTCAAGATAATCCTCTAGCCTCGACATCTCTTCTTGCTGCTCTATCTGGGTGGCTTTTGCCAATTCAGCCCCGACGGCGAAGAAGCAGGCCACCGCCCATTAAAAAGCGTTCTCAAATGATTAGACGCGCATAAACAAAGGTGGAGCCCCTAATCATGTTAGAATCATCTAAATTTAAGTATGGGTAACTTTCGCTAATGGAATGAGCCATGCGCGCGCCCTGGAATAGAACTCTGAAACCTCCAGAGCAGGTCGAGAGAGAGAAACAAGAGCGGACGCGCAATCGGATTTCTCTGCACAGTCTATTCCTCTATCTCGGCCCCGCTCTCATCGTTAGCATGGCCTACATGGACCCGGGGAACTATGGGACAGACATCCAGAGCGGCGCGTCGTTCGCCTACGACCTCCTGTGGACGGTCTGGCTCGCCAACATCATGGCCATGATATTGCAGTATCTATCAGGGAAGTTGGGGATTGCGACCGGGAAGGACCTCTCCGAACTCGTTCGCTCATCCCTGAAGTCCAGGAAGCTCATCGTCCCATACTGGCTGGCTGCGGAGGCGGCTGCGGCTGCGACGGACTTGGCCGAGTACTTGGGTACCGTCATCGCACTCCACCTGCTCTTCGGCGTCCCTCTCCTGTACGCGTCCGCATTCGGCGCGGCCGACGTGATTATCCTCCTGGCGCTAACGTCAGAACGTTTTCGAATCGTGGAGTATTTCTTCATGCTCTTCGTTTCCATAATAGCTATAGGTTTTCTCTACCAAGTACTCCTCATAGGGCCGAGCCTGACCGAGATAGCGTACCACTCGGTGGCCGTCTCCATCACCAACCAGACCATCCTGCTGGTGGTCGGGATAGTCGGTGCAACCGTGATGCCACACGCGCTCTTCGTCCACTCTACGCTAACAAAGAACAAGCTGACCACCGGAAGCATCGAGGAAAAGAGGAGGCTGAGGAGGCTGCACCTCAGGGAGGTCATCCTCACACTCACCATTGCGAGCCTCGTCAACGTCGCGATCCTCGTCTCGGCTGCAGCCGCTTTTCATGTCAATTACAGCGGCGTATCCACAATCGACGATGCCTACCGGATAATGGTGCCCCTGTACGGCTACCTTGCAGGTGTCGTATTTGCGATAACGCTGCTCGCTTCAGGCCTTGCCTCTTCGACTACGGGCACGCTTGCAGGCATGGCGATCATGGATGGGCTGCTGGGCACGCACGTTAACAAGAACCTCCGAAGGATCGTGACTAGGTTAGTGAACGTCTTTCCTACTACGATGGCCATCTTGATCGGACTCGATCCTTTGTCATTACTGGTCTACAGCCAGGTAATCCTCAGCCTGATGATACCACTGCCGATGATTCCTCTGATAATCTACACGAGCAGGAGAAGTATGATGGGCGAATTCGTAAACGGCAAGATTATGTTGATTCTGGGCGTGCTCTCCGTTGTTACCATTATCTCTTTGAACATCTATCTGCTCTACACTACGCTTTAGGATGCCAAGCCCAAAGGAGCTCAAATATTCAAGGCCCGAACCAAGTCCCGACGTGTGGTTCGTAACACTGGCCAAATTCCGACGCAAGCCAACCAAAGCGGACCTCGAGGCACAAGACAAGCGCTGGGCCGAGGCAGAGAAGTGAGGTGTCAAGAGACGTCAAGTCTTCTGGACCCTCGGTCAGTACGACGCCGTCGTCATCGGAGAGGCTCCTGACGAGAAGGCCGCAATGCGAATGGGCCTCTCAGCCCTAGACTTCGTATCCACTCAGACGATGGTGGCACTGTCTCGAGACGACGCACGCAAGCTGCTGGAATAGGACGCTCAATCGCTCCAACCCTTTCTTTCTCCCGAGCCACTGGAAGTTACGGCGGTAACCAAACAACGATAGAGCTTAAGACATAGCGAGAACCAAATCACCCAGATGTCCTTCTCTGCGAGCGAAACCTGGACCCGGGTCAAGACCCTCGCTCCCTTCCCTGACCGCCTCGCAGGCTACTACAACGACATACTCTCGCAGTACGAGTCCGCTTACAACCTCGCGCGCGAAGCAAGATCAAGGGGTTTCGACCCCACGGAGCAGGTCGAGTCGAAGACTGTCTTCGACCTCGCAGACCGCGTCAACCAGATGCTTGGCCTCAGCCAGTTCGAGGGCCTCGCGACTAGGTTGAGGGAGCTGCTCAGGTCGACGAGCAAGGAGAAGGCTGCGCTCACAATCTCGCAGGAGATCGCCCTCGGCAAGTTCGGTCCCTTAGAGAAGCACCAGGCTCTGAACTATGGCATACGGGCGGGCCTCGCGGTGATGACCGACGGCGTCACCGTCGCCCCGATCGAAGGCATCTACAACATCTCGATAAAGCGGAACGACGACAACAGCGACTACGCTTCGGTCTCATACGCCGGCCCCATGCGGTCTGCAGGGGGCACGGAGGCCGCGTTCTCTCTCGTCATAGCAGACATCACCGCCAAGAAGCTCGGCCTCTCGAACTACAATGCCAGGAGCGAGGAGATAGACAGGTTCGCGGAGGAGCTGAGAATCTACGAGAGGGAGGTCGGCAACTTCCAGTTCAAGGTGATGGACGAGGACATCAGGCTCGCAATTTCTAACCTTCCAGTCGAAATCGACGGGGTCGAGACCGACCCGATCGAGGTTGTCGTCCACAGGAACCTCAAGCGTGTGAGCACGGACAGGCTGAGAGGCGGGGCACTGAGGGTCCTGAACGACGGGATCATAGGGAGGGCGAACAAGCTGGCAAAGAAGCTGGCCAGCCTCAACATAACAGGCTGGGAGTGGCTCGCCCAGATCAAGGGCGGCACGATGCAGTCGACGAACGAGACGGAGCAGGCTGGGGCCCACTTCGAAGAGGTGATCTCTGGGAGGGCTGTGCTCTCCATGCCGCGGAGGAAGGGCGGGTTCAGGCTCAGGTACGGGAGGTCGATGAACACGGGTCTCTCCACCATCGGCATCCACCCGGCGGTCCCGGCGCTCCTGGACTACCCTGTGGTCACGGGGACGCAGGTCAAGGTCGACACACCTGGGAAGGCTGCGACAATCGCTTTCGTAGATTCAATCGAGGGCCCGACGGTCCTGCTCACTGACGGGACGGTGAAGCGCGTCTCATCGGCTAAGGAGGGGGAGGAGCTCCGTGAAAGGCTGGTCAGGATCATTGACCTGGGCGACGTCTTGATCAGCTACGGCGACTTTCTGGAGAACAACAAGAGCCTCCCGCCGTCGCCCTATGTCGCGGAGTGGTGGGCGCAGGACCTCGAGCAGGCACTGAACTCGGTCCCGGAAGCGCGCGCCAGGTTGGGCGAGGCAGGGATGCTGGAGGACTCACTGTTGCGCTTCATTTCCTCGGGCGGGGTAACCGTGCCAACTTTGGCCGAGGCTTTGATCATCTCCAAAATCCTCAGCATACCCCTGCATCCAGCTTACACGCCAAGGTTCGACAGGCTGACGGGGGCCGACCTGCTCGAGCTGAGGACGAACTGCAAGAGGGTCGGGTCTGACCTGATTGTGAACGTCACGACCCCCCACATCCAGTGGGTCCTCCAGAACGCCCTCCTCGAGCACAGGATAGACGGCGCGACGGCCGTGATGGTCGGAGACACAGCGGCCGCAGTCTCGGCCCTGCTCAACCTCGACTCGACACAGGCCCCAGAGCCGGTGGACCCGGCGGAGGTGGTGCGCCAGCTTTCAGGGATACGCCTCGGACGTCAGAGCACGTCGACTGTGGGAGTGAGGGTGGGGAGGCCTGAGAAGGCGATGACGAGGCGACTCAAGCCACCTGTCCACGCACTCTTCCCGGTGGGGCCCGCCGGCGGCCCATGGAGGAGCATCCGCGAGGCAGCGAAAGAGAGGACGGTGGACGTCGACGTCGTGAACATGATGTGCCCGGCCTGCAACGAGCGCAGGCTCTCGGCCAGGTGCGAAGTCTGTGGCGAACCCACGAGGAGGTACCTGACCTGTCCCCGCTGCGGGCTCTCCACCAACGAGCCGACGTGCCCGAACTGCAAGATCAAGACCGACACGCACTCGGACTTCCACTTCGACCTCAAAGCGAAGCTGGACAAGATCGCTACCAACCTCCCATACGACCACTTCAAGCCGGTCAAGGGCGTCAGGGGACTGACGAGCCAGTCCAAGACGCCGGAGTCGCTCGAGAAGGGCATCGTCAGGAGCAAGCACGACGTCTTCGTGTACAAGGACGGGACGCTTCGCATAGACGTCACAAACGCGCCACTGACGCACTTCCGGCCATCGGACGTTCAGACCGGCATCGAGAAACTGATTGCCCTCGGATATGAGACAGACAGGGAAGGCAAACCCCTCACCGACGATTCGCAGATTCTGGAACTGAAGCCCCAGGACATAATCATCCCGCTCGACGTCTCGGAAGACGTGCTGAGGATGGCGCAGTTCGTGGACGACGAGCTGGAGAGCCTGTACGGCCTTCCGACATACTACAATGTGCGCAAGCCCGAAGACATGATAGGGAAGACGGTCATCGGACTGGCGCCTCACACTTCGGTGGGTGTTCTCGGACGGATTGTCGGGTTCTCTCTGACCCAGGTCTGTTTCGCCAACCCCTGCTGGCACGCGGCGAAGAGGCGCGACTGCGACGGAGACGGAGACTCGCTGCTCCTACCGCTCGACGCCCTCCTGAACTTCTCAATCGAGTTCCTCCCGAACCAGATCGGGGGTCTGATGGACACGCCCCTTCTCGTCCAGCCGGTGATCATCCCGTCGGAGGTCGACGAGCAGGCGCACAACTTCGACGTGACGTCAAGGTATCCCAGGGAGTTCTACGAGAAGACGCAGGGGTCTCCTCCCGCGGCTGCGGTCGAGGGGCTGATTGAGAGGATAGGGTCGAGGCTCGAGAACGAGACGCAGTTCTACGGCTACGGGTTCACGAGCGCAACCTCTTCGCTGACCGTCAGGCGGTCCAGGGGCGCGTATTCCACCCTCCGCTCCCTCAACGAGAAGATCTCGAAGCAGATCGAGGTCGCCTCCAAGGTGGAGGCTGTGTCGACGAAGGAGGTGGTCGAGTCGATAATCAGGACGCATCTCATCAGGGACATCATGGGGAACACCAAGAAGTACGCCACCCAGGCGTTCAAGTGCAAGAAGTGCACCCGCACGATCCGGCGCCCTCCGGTCTCGTGGGTGTGCCCCTATTGCGGCGGCGAGATCAGGGAGACGCTGACCCGTGCCTCGGTGGAGAAGTATCTTTCAATCGCCCAGAGGCTGGCGCGCGAGTACGACGTCGACCCCTACCTGCGGAGCCGGCTGGACGTGGTCCAGAGGGAGCTCGACCAATTGTTCCAGGGCAAGAGGAAGGCAGACCAGCTCGAACTGACTGACTTCCTCAAGCCGACGCTATCGGAATAGGTAAGCAGGTGACTTGCCGAACGTGTACTTCACTGTCTGAAAGCCCTTCCTCATCTCCTTCACGTCCTTGACGACCTGACGCTTGTCGTCTCCAGACATCGCACGGTGCATGACCTGGGCGACCTCTACCATATCCCCTTTCTTCATGCCAAGCCTGGTCAGCTCTGCCACCCCCACCCTGATCCCACCCGGGTTGGTGTAGTGCCTGCCCGCCTGCAGGTCACCCGGTATCAGCTGCCTGTTGACTATGATGTTCTGGCTCTCCAGCAGCTTCTCCATGACGCCGCCGTCGGAGTACTTCGTGACGTCGATGGCCACTTGGTGCGACTTTGTGTATCCGTTCTTCTCGCCCAGCACCTTCTCTCCGAGCCCTGCGAGAGTCCCCGCCAGAGTCTGGGCGTTCTTGATCACGTCCCTAGCGTACGCCTTGCCGAACTCGAGGAACTCTGCGAACATCAGCGCCTTGCCCGCGACGCTGTGGAGGTGATGGTTGCTAGTCGTGCCGGGAAAGACCGCCTTCTTCAAGGAGTCGGCGAACTTCGACGAAGCAGCTATCGCGCCTCCCTGGGGACCGAAGAGCGTCTTGTGGGTGCTGAAGCTCATCACCTCCGCCCCCTCGCGCAGCGGGTCCTGGAAGGTGCCGCCGGCTATCAGGCCTGCAACGTGCGCAGCGTCGTAGCAGACCGTCGCGCCCGCCTCCTGCACCGCCCCCGCGAGCTCCCTGACTGGGTGGGGAAACAGAAAGAGGCTCCCCCCGAACATGGCTATCCTAATGGGCCTCCCGAGCTCCTTGATCCGCGCTTTCGTCTTGTCGACGTCTATGTTCATCTCATCCTTGTCGAAGGCGAAGTATTCGACCTGCAGGCCGTGGACCAGCCCTGCGCTGCCAGAGAACTCTTTCTTCCCTGTGGAGATGTGCCCCCCGTTAGGGATGGGTAGCGCCATCATCGTGTCTCCGGCGGAGCTGAGGGCGGAGTAGACCGCGAGGTTCGCGACAACCCCTGACGTCGGTCGGACGTCGACGAACTCAGCCTTGAAGAGCTTCTTGCCGAGCTCGATGGCCTTCAGCTCAATCTTGTCGATGTACGTGCATCCGGCGTAGACCCTCTCGCCGGGCCAGCCCTCGGCGTACCTGTGCCCCAGGTCTGATGAGAGCGCCTCCCTGACCCACTTCGACGCCACGTTCTCGCTTGCGATCATCGGAAGGCTGACAGAGAACCATCTCTCGTGCGCCTTGACGTCCTTCAGGACGGAGTTGAAGTCGGGCAGGTAGCGAGGCATACCCCAGAAACAGCCGACTTGTGTAATATACGTTTCATGAGGCAAAAGACGCAGCGGTACCCTTAAGAACGGTCTGGCGTCCCTCGGCATCGATGAGCAGCAAGAAGAAGAACGCGCCAATGCCTGCTTCCAGCGCAGGTCTTCTCACGTTCTTCAACGAGGCAACGGAAGGGGTGAAGATCAAGCCCGAAATCGTTCTGGTGGGATCGATAGCTCTGATCGCCGCGTCAATTGTCATCAACATATTCTTCAGATGAGACGCGCCACGCAGATGGACAATCGTCGACTGAGGCCCTCGCAGCCAGGTACAGGCACCTCTTCGTACTGCCGTCTGCCCGCATCCTGCTTGTCTACTTAGGGGCATCTTCTCTCGCACTGAGCGTTGCCGCTGTGGGGACGTCGCGGGCGCCGACCGCCTTAGTGGCGTCTTTCGTTATTGCCTCCCTCACGTCGTTCGCCATCGCAAAGGCAGCGAAGCTCGCCGACAAGACGAGCGTCACTTCGTTCAGGAGGAGCGCCGCGGCAGTCCTGGCTGGTGAGCTACTCTGGTTCGTCTTCGCTGCATTCGGCATAATCTACTCTCTCTTCCAACCGGCAGGCCGTTCGGCTGGCAACGCCTTCGTCTTCGGAGGCTTCCTCTGCGCCGGGTTCGAGTTCTTGGTCATAAACGGAGTATTCATCGAACGTTCATCGACCTCCGTGCTCCTGAGTGCCGTTCACCCGTTCGCTACCGCGGCCGCGTTGTCGCTCATCGGGGCGGCAGTCTACGGTGGACCCGCCGTCGCCCTCGGCGTCATTGCGTTCGCAATCATCGCGTCGTTCACCTTGGTACTCAAGAGAAGGAAGACGAGCCGCGGCTACAATGCAGTCAGGCTCTTTCAGGCTTTCATGAAGACATGGGCCGACGACAACGCTTCACAGTTGGAGGCGATAATAGCGGCGCATTCGTCGAAAGCCACGGTGTCTTCCAAGGTGTTCAGGTTCCAGCAGGATAGCGGAGACACGTTCATCGTCCTGCCCGGCGTCCACCCCGGCCCCTTCTATCCGGTGGGGAGCTACAACCTGCCCGGGCTTCTCTCCAGCTCGTTCGAAGGCGTGGGTCGGGTAATGACGCTTCACAGGCCTGGCGGCCACGAGAACAACATGGCGACGAACGCAGACGCCAGGAAGTACAGCGAGGCCATCAAGACTTTTGCCGCGACTGTCAGACCGGCCCCAGAAGCGGCAAAGATGCGCGGCCCGGCCGCCTCCAAGGTTGGCAAGGCCACGGCGGCGGCCAGCGCATTCGGGAAGGATCTACTCCTGACGATTTCGTTCGCCCCTTACGGCTCGGACGACTTGGAGACCGAGGCGGAGGAGAGGCTGGTTGGCATGGCATCGCGACTGGGATACAATGCCGCGGTGGTCGACGCTCACAACTCGATAGATTCTGGGAGAGAGGCTCCAGACCTCCAAGATGAGGGATGGACGGCCCTGATGAAAGGCGTGGGAGACGCGCCTGCTCGGCCGTTCAGGATTGGATACGCCCATTCCAGCGAGGTCGGCCTTGCAGCCTCGGGAGACCTCACTGCGAACGGCCTGGCCCTCATGCTGTTCGAGGTAGGCGGCATCAAGTGGGCGCTGATACTGGCAGACGCGAACAACGCGGTACCCAGCCTTCGCGAAGCCGCAGCGAAGGCGCTCGGGGTCGCAGGCTTCAGGCTGCTAGAGTTCTGCACTTCAGACAGCCACGACCTCGCGGCCCGCGGCCTCACAGTGAACCGAGGATATCACGCGCTGGGAGAGGCGACTCCGCCCGACTCGATCGTCAGCACCGCAGTCAAGCTCGCGACCATGGCAGATTCCAAGCTCTCAAGCTGCAGGTACGGCTCGGGCAACCTCACGAGCGAACTCGACGTCTTCGGCTCGAAGGCGCTGAATGAGTTCGCGGAGATGACGCAGAAGAGCTCGAGGCTCGCCAAGACATACACAGTATTCGCTGGCCTGTCTACTCTCGTCCTCTTTGCCGCAAGCCTCGTGGCATGAGAAAGGGATTTAGAGTCAGATTGGACTGACGAGTCTGGGTGAAGATGATTCAGAAGAAAGGCGTCCTCGTCGGCATAGAGGGCATAGACGCTGCAGGCAAGCGGACGCAGACCTCTCTGCTCACCGAGTGGCTGCGCGCCAAGGGGTTGACGGTGGCCACGATTTCGTTTCCAGACTACTCCACTACCATCGGCAATGAGATACACGATTTCCTGCACGGGAAGAAGACGTACCCGGCCGAGGTGAGACACATGCTCTTCGCTGCCAACCGCTGGGAGGACAAGGCAAAGGTCGAGGCACTGCTGACCAGTTCCGACGTCTCCATAGTCAACCGCTACACCGAGTCCAACCTGGCCTACGGGATTGCCAACGGCCTCAACCTCGACTGGCTCTCCAACCTCGAGGTCGGACTCCCGAAGACAGATGCAGTCCTCGTCCTAGATGCGCTCCCCTCGGTTTTGTACAACAGGAGGGCTTCCACCAAGGACAGGTATGAGAGGGATGCGAAGATTCAGGAGAGGGCGAGGGAAGCGTATAAGGAACTCGCGCTCAGGTTCGGCTGGAAATTGATAGACGCTTCTGGCAGCATCCAAGACACCCACCGTTCGGTGACAGCCGCAGTGATCGGACTCATTCAATCAGGCGACGCGGCCAAGGTCAAGGGTAAGGCGGCGCAATGACGCTCAAACCAGTGGCAGAGATCAGGGATCCTGTCCACGGCTACATCAAGATAACAGACGTCGAGCGGGAGATGATCGACTCCCCCTTCCTTCAGCGGCTGAGGAGAATCCACCAGCTCGCCGGCGCATACCTCGTCTATCCCGGCGCCGTCCACACCCGCTTCGAGCACGTAGTCGGCGCGATGCACGTCGCAGGAGGGATAGCCGAATCGCTGTCTCGGCACACAGACATCAGTGCGGAGCAGGTTCAAGAAGCGAGGCTCGCCGCCCTGCTCCACGACGTAGGCCACGGCCCGTTCTCCCACATGTACGAGGAGGTGCTGGCAGACAAGGCGACGATCACGCACGAGGACATCTCGCAGAGGGTGGTGAGGGAGACCTCGATCAAGGACATCCTGAACAAGCACGGTTTCTCGCCCAGGAAGATGTCTGCCTACGCCGTGGGTAAGCACGCTTCCAAGCCTCCCTTCATGAACGAGATAGTGGCCGGAGGCCTCAGCGCAGACATCATGGATTACGTCCTGCGCGACTCCTACTTCACCGGCGTCGAGTACGGCAAGGTGGACGTACAGAGGGTGATTGACTCGCTCCGAGTCGCCGACAAGCACCTCGCGCTTGACGACGCCGCCCTCTACGCTTTCGAGGCGCTCATCTTGGCCAGATATGAGATGTTCAAGGCGGTCTACTTCCACAGGACGGTCAGGGCGGCAGAGCTGATGCTAGTACAATCGATGAAGCTCGCCGACGACGCCCTCCAGTTGACGAACCTCACCGACATCGATAGGTACCTCGAGATGACGGACGAGGTCGTGTTGCACGATTTGGCCACGCTCGACGCGACAGACTCGGAGCTGAAGGAAGCGAAGCGCCTCGCGAACGACTTCAGGAACAGGCGCCTGGTCAAGTGCGTCTTCGAGCGCCTCGTGCAGAGGAAGGACAGGGTGGTGGAGGAGCTGTTCGGGAAGAGCAGGATGAGAGATCAGGTCGTCTTGGACCTGGCGGAGAGAGCGGGAGTCGACAAGATGCACATCTACTTCGACGTGTCGACGACGCCTTCGGTCCCCTACTCGTCGTCCAGGGAGGCGCTCTCATCGATCAAGCTGATCTCTGGCCAGGGGAAGAAAGCGCAGCACCGCACGGTCAGGTTGAGCGAGCTTCAGCTCGTCGGCGCAATAGCCGGCTTCATGGACATACTGAGGATCTACACGAAGCAGGAGGACAGGTCAGCCGTCGAGAAGGCCACCCGGCAGCTCTTCTCGGACGAAGGCTACATGACGAAGATCTCCGTCTGAGCGAATGGGGCTAAAATACCAAAGCCGCATCTCTCCGCTTGGACGTAGACGCGTTCTTCGCCTACGACTCGTTCCGCCCCGGTCAAAGGGAGCTTGCGTTGTGGGTCTACAAGCGGTGCCTGGACGGCGGCGTCACCCTCGCCGAGGCGATGAGCGGCTTCGGCAAGACCGCGGCCGTGCTCTGCGGCACCGTGGCGGCGGCTGAGGAGACAGGCTGCAGGGTCGTCTACGCGTGCAGGACCAAGCGCCAGATCCACAGGGTGGTGGAGGAGCTGTCCCGCCTCCAGAAGAAGCGCCCCCTCCGAGCGGCTTCGCTGTCCTCCAAGTTCGACTACTGCCTCCTGAAGAAGAGGGCATCGCGCTCGGTTCCCCAGGAGGCGTTCGGATGGTACTGCGGTTTCAACGTGAGCAACAACCTCTGCTCCTACTTCCTCAACGTCGCTCTGCTCGGTGCCGAGCTCGACCGGGCCGTGGAGAGCGTGGCGAACAGCATCCCGCCACACCCCGAGCTGCTGCGCAGGTCCGAGTCTATCCACGTCTGTCCCTATGAGCTGGTGAGGCTGGCCGCCGCGGAGGCGGAGGTCGTGGTGGTGCCATACCAGTACGTCCTGGACCCCCGCTCCAAACCCGTCTTGTTCGACAAGAACGCTATCGAGCCCTCTGACTCGATACTCGTAGTCGACGAGGCGCACAACATCAGGGACTTCATGAGGGGGATACACTCGGCCAAGATCACGCTGGCCGAGATGGAGGCTGCCATCAACGAAGCCGAGGCCCTGCTGATGGACGAGGCCGCCTCTTCGCTGCGGATTCTCAAGCAGGAGGTCGAGGCTACGATGGGAAGGGCTGCTGGATGGTACATCGACAGGGGTTCCCTCCTCAGAAGGATAGCCGAGGAGCGGGGCGGAGTCTGGCTGCAGAACCTGACATTCGCTCTGAACTCTTGCTCAACGGCGGCATGGAGGTCCATTACCTACGAGGCGAGACTGCCTTCCGCGGTCCTGAAGGTGGGCGACTTCCTCCTGACGCTCACTTCGTCAGAGAGCGGCGTACTCGCCAAGTGGGACAGCACGCTCGGGCTGATTGAGCCGAACCCGGTGAAGCTGCTCCCAGACTTCCTAGGAGGGTTCAGGAGCTCTGTGCTCGTGTCAGCGACTGTCAACCCCTCCTCCGTGTTCCTCCGCTCTCTGGGCCTTGACTCGAGTAGTCCCGAGGTCTACGAGACGCAGGCGGAGTCGTTCGTGACAGTGCTGACTCTAATCGACACAGGAGTCACCACGCGATACAGGCTCCGCGGCCCCCAGATGTTCTCCAAGATAGCCGCCAAAATCACCTCCGTCATCGAGGTGGTGGAGAACGGGGCCTGCGTGTTCGTACCTTCCTACGCGCTCCTGGACCCGATAGCCGAGTTGGCGTCGAAGAGGTTGCCGGAGAGGCACACGGTCAAGGAGTTCAGGGGAATGTCGAACCAGGACGCAGCCGACGCGGTAGACTCGCTGGCTTCGCAGAAGGGCTCGGTCCTATTCGCAGTCCAGGGCGGGCGCTTCTCGGAGGGCGAGGACTTCAGGGGAGACCTGATAGACGCGGTCTTCGTCGTCGGGCTCTCGCTCCCTCCTCCCTCCCCGATGCTCTACGCCGAATACGCCTGCCTGAGGGAGGCAGGGGAACCCGACTCATTCCTGATGCTCTCCAGGTTGCCTGCCCTGAGAAAGGCCTTCCAGGCCGCAGGCCGCCACATCAGGGACCCTGGCAAACGCGGCCTCGTCGTCCTTCTCGACGACCGCTTCGACGCGAAGGTTGTCAGAGAGCTGATGCCTTCATGGCTGCGCAGCGACGTCAGGAGCGGCGACTTCGCGCCCCAGGAGGTCCAAGCAATCGTCAGGGACTTCTGGAGGTCCGGTCGTCGTACCTGAACGGCGAGCCCTTGCGAAACGCTATCTTCGCAGCCGAGCCCTGGTCCTTCTGCAGACCCTTCACTCGCAACTTCCTCGACGTCCCCGATTCGTCCACCAACTCCACGACGGTCTTCGGGAGCCTAGTCGAAAGGTTCTCCGCGAGCCATGCCGCCATACCCGGGTCGCCGTCGCCGATCCGTACGAAGGATCTTCTGGCGGAGACTCCTTCCACCAACTTGATCACTCCATTGCAGGCATAGACCTTGGAGTTGAATGTCTGAGAGGCGATACGCGCGTCGCCGAGGAAGGCGGCCATCCCAATCCTCGAACCCGGGTCGAGCCCGACCAGCAAAGTCTTGTCTCCCTCCGAGAGCCGGGCGAGTATCTGGCCCCTGGTGACGTCGAGGTTCTCGTCAAGGTCTTCCAAGGCCATCGTGGGTGTTCGGAACAGCCCCGCCTCGGCCCTCGTCGTGAGCACCAGCTCGCATTCGTCGCTCCTGTCCCCGGGCACGAGGCTCAGGAACGGCAGACCCGCGCCTCTCAGCTTCGAAACTATGGCGTAGTATGCCCTACCGTCGGCAGTCATCACGCAGATTCGGCTCATTTATCTTACGGCTCGTCACGAGACCCAACAGCCACTAATGAGCTTTAGCAGCCAAAAGGCAGCGCTCCTCCTCGACCCACTCGTGGGCAAGACGGCCGTCTTCCTGCTGGAGGACAGGGGTTCCAACTTGAATCTCGCCAGCGCCATTCTTCCTTCTCTAGCCGAGGGCAAGGAGGGGTGCAGCATCCTCGACCTCGACGCCCTCTACTCTTCCAACATCGACGTCGTGGGGGCGCGCGTTTCCTCCGGCCGCTTGGGGCGCATCGAGCTCCGAGTCCCGGAAGCGGGTTCGAACATCGAGCGGACGCTGGCGGACATATTCCTCGACGCTTCCAGCAGGCCTTTGATCATAGACAGCACCAACACCCTCTACCAGTTACTAGCGTCACAGAACCCAAGACCGTCCAGCAGGAAGTTCGCATTCCTCGCGGCCGCGATGTCGAGCTGGGCTCGGGCGAACGCGAGGATGGTCCTGTCCAGCACGTATGAGCGCCGGACGGCGACGCGCAAGAAGACGGCCAGGTCGCTTTACGAGATGTTCGACATTGTAATCTCGGTCTCCCGCAAAGCCGACGGCCTTGCTATGCGGTGCGAGCGGGGTAACGCCTGGCGCGATAGGGACTTCTTCCTACCGTTCTCGGTTTGATGGACATCCATCTATGACATCCTCCAAACGCTTCCTGCATCAACGACAGGCACCGGTCCTTGCGGACCTGCAACTTCCTGCCTCAGACAGGCGTTTAGCGTCTCCGGCGAACTACCGGCGACGGTGGGGTGGTCGTACCACCACTCCAGGTTCTTCGCTGCATTCAGGTCGCGGTCGATGACAAGGCCGCACCTCTCGCACTCGTAGATGCGCTCAGACAGAGGCATCTCCTCCTTGACTCTGTGGCATCTGGAGCACATCTTGGTGGACGGGAAGTTCCTTGGTGCTACCACCAGCCTGCTCCCGTACCATCGAGCCTTGTACTCCAGCTGCCTCCGCATCTCCCCTGGCGCTCCGTCTAGGATGGCCTTCGCGAGGCTGTGTCTCTTGGTCATGTTCTGGACAGCCAGGTCCTCGACCACGACGACAGACTTGGTTCTCGTCAGCATCGTGGTCAGCTTGTGCAGTCCGTCTTTGCGGGCGTCTGATATCCTCATGTGGAGCCTCTGGAGCCTTAACTTGGCCTTCCAGCGGTTCGCGCTCCCCTTCTGCTTCCTGCTTAGGCTCCTCTGGAGACGCTCCAGCCTGCGCTCTGTCCGTCCGAGTGGATGGCCATTCTCGATAATCGTGCCGTCGGAGAGTGCGGTCAGGTGCTTGATGCCGAAGTCCACGCCGACTACGGGGCCGCAGTTCTCAGGAACCTTGATCCTCTTCCTCACACCGATTGATATGAACCAGCGCCCTGCTCTGCTGGAGACGGTGGCAGATTGGACGCGGTGGCCAACAGGAAGGTATCCGCACTCCTTCAATCGGACTTCGCCGAACGTCGGCAACTGGATAGAATCTTTCTTGATGTGAATCGCACCCGTCAGTGTGAACGACTGGACATCGTCGTGTTTGCTCTTGAACCTGGGCCACCCGAAGTGGTCTGGCCTCTTCAGGAAGTTGTGGAACGCGTTGCCCAAGTCGCGGAGAGCCTCTTGGGGCGCGCACTTCGACACCTCGTACATCCAGGCCCAGTCCCTCCGTTTTCTTTCATTCAAGAGCCTATGCTGATCGATGGGTGATTCGTACCTGATGGGCAGGTGCGGCAGCTGGTTGAAGAGCCGGACGTTGTTATTCCTCTCGAGCCCCCAGTTGTAGGCCGTCCTCGCTGCGCCGCGTGCCTTCTTGAACCCAATGACTTGGTTCTTGTTCGGTTTGAGCTCGGTCCTATAACCTCGATTGACCTGCAACCACGCCTTTCCTGAGCAGAGAGAGGCGTGCGGGATTAAAGCGCCACCATTATCATCGTCACACTCAATCAGTCAGCCGTACCAACTGCGGGTCCTTGTGATTCGAGACATGGACGTGCAGAATCAAGCACGCCGGTGGGAGTCAGGTAGCGGCTGAGGATAGACGAGAATCGTCCCTGTCGGCATCCGCTTGCCGGGCATTGGTAAGGTGAAATTCAGGCGAGGAACCATCGGTGAGCCGCCGTATAGTCAGATTCCGCCTCGCGGGCCCAACCGACCGACTTCGCGACTACGTCTAGGCATACATGGTATCAATTGTTGCTACTGTTCCCTACCCCTTGAGAATGGATAGGTAGATTCCCATGAAGATCGAGGTCGCAATGAGGAGGAGCGCGAACCCAAGATAGAGGTTGACCATCCTAGACTTCGTCGTCTGCCTGCCGCTGATGTACGCGATGTAGATTCCGGCACCGCCGAGCAGTATGACGAACGAGTCGATGAGGGCTTCTGGGATGGTCTGGGCTCCGGGTCCGCGCAGGATTATCTGGGCTTGGTTCGGAACGGGGAAGAAGGCAGCGTCAATGAA
Organism: Nitrososphaerales archaeon; assembly: GCA_032906765.1. Taxonomy (NCBI): domain Archaea; kingdom Thermoproteati; phylum Nitrososphaerota; class Nitrososphaeria; order Nitrososphaerales; species Nitrososphaerales archaeon. The sequence continues at coordinate 59,474 of JAJTZB010000006.1, read as the reverse complement.
GCCTGCCATCAGGGCGACTATGACCACGACGTAAAGGAGCCGGGCAAGCCCGCCACGGTTGGTAATCGTCCCGAAGCTCCTCGCGAGGACGTTCCTTGCCGCGCCTACCGTTCTGCTGTACCCCTTCTCGAGAACCTCCCTTATCACTAGATGCTCACTTGTACCCGCTGTTTCCTGTGCCCACTGCCCCGTTCTGAGGTTACGTTTAAGATTTGAAGCCGAGCGCCGGGTTCCAGCCGACTATGGTCGATTCTGCGCCCTGGCTTCCGAGAGCATCATCCCCGCGACCTCGGCCGCCCACTCTCCCGTCTCCACATTCTTGACGACCGCTTCCAAGTAATCCGCCCAGCTCATGGACCCATACGCTTCGCTCCAGCTACTGTAAGCCGACTCCACCCTCGCCTTGGCATCGCCATGATACCGGCAGAAATCGTCCGCCGCCTGCCTCTCGCACAGTCTACACGCCACGTTTCTTACCTGCCTTCGACGGACAGTTGGGGTTGACGCAGAGCCTCCAAGGCGCCCTGCCGGCTATGACATAGACGACTGGCCAGGAACAGTGCTGGCACGATTTCTGCGTGACCTTGACCGTGCCCCTCTGGGGAAGGGGCGCCGACGCCCTGCAGCCGGATGGGTAGTTGGTACACCCGACGAACCGCTTCCCCGTCTTCTTCGAACGAATTATTCTCAGCTTCCCCGTCTTGCAGACAGGGCAGGCGCCGATGACGTACCTGTCGGCGACGGAGGCAGACACAGCGAAGTCGATTTCTCGGCCTACCTGCTCTTCGTTCTGGTTCAGCATAATCAGCTGGTTGGAGATGGACCTCACCGTCTCCCTGACGAGTTCCTTCTGGCTCTCGGTTCCCTCCTCGATCTTCTCCAGCCTCTCCTCCACAGACCTCGTCAGTCCCGTAGAGATTATCTCTGGGGCGTAGAGTTTCATCGTCTCGACCACGGAGAACCCGAGCTCGCTGGCGGTCAGGCTCTCGCCCGCCATGTATCCCCTGTCGACGAGCGTCGCAATCATGTCTGCCCGCGTCGCCTTGGTCCCGATGCCTTCCAGCTCCATCTTCTCGAGCAGGCTGCTCTGGTTGTACCTCGGCGGCTTCGACTCGAACTTCTCCTCTACGTCGACAGCGAGCACCCTGAGCCTGTCCCCCTCGCTGATCCGCGGTATGTCCACGTCAGCGCTCTTGCTGTACGGCGCGTAGTACTCCAGCCAGCCCTGATAGACGGTCCTCCTTCCTCCTAGCTTGAACAAGTGTCCGTTCAGAGAGACGTCGACCGACACGTTCTCCCTCTTGGCTGGGGGCGCAAAGGTGGAGAGGAATCTCTTCACCACGAGGTCGTAGAGGCGCGCCTCTTGAGCTCCGAGAGGTCTTCTTGGCTTTTCTCCTGTGGGGTGGATTGCGGGATGCGCTGGGTCGTCCTTCACTCCTTGGGCTGGCCTGAGGCTTCCTGCCAAAAGCCTCTCCGCATGCATCGAGTACTCCTTCGACGAGGCCAAGCCGCGCATGATCTTCCTGCAGTCGATGGAAGGCGGCAGCCTCTGGCTGCTCGTTCTAGGATAGGAAATCAGGACGTCGAGGTAGAGACGTTCCGCAATCTGCATGGTGCGGCTCGGCGAGTAGCCGAAGGCACGATACGCCTCTTTCTGGAGGTCGCCTATGTTGAATGGCGCCGGCGGCATGACCTCCGAGACGCTCTTCACAACACTGCTGACTGTGCCCTCTCGTCCGGAACACTCGGCCTTCACCTTCTCCGCGTCTGTCTTCCTGCCAAGCCTGTCCTTCGAGTAAGCGGCCAAGAGGCGCTCTCCGTCTTTCTCAAAGATGCCTCTGACTGTCCAGTATGGCCGAGGCACGAAAGAGCGAATCTCGCCCTCACGCTCGACGACGAAGCCGAGTGTTGGCCCCTGCACCCGCCCGACGCTGACCGTCCTGTACCTGTGGCCGGAACCAACAGCCGACTGCGAGAGCGCCCGCGAGAGGTTCACGCCCCACACGAAGTCGACAAGGTGCCTCGTCCTGCCAGCGTCGGCCATCCCATGCGACGGCGGGACCTCGGCCGCGCGGAATGCCTCCAACAGCTCGTCCTTTGTCAGGGTGGAGAACTTGGCTCTTCTGGCCTCTGACTCCTTCCCCCCGCACGCGTATCGGAGGATGTTGAATCCGATTGTTTCGCCTTCGACGTCGTAGTCGCACGCGTTCACGAACTTCGTGGCACCGCCGGCGAGCTTCTTGATTGAAGCAATCCTGCGCGCCGCACCCATGGCTTCCTTCTCCACCAGGCCGTAGTCGTACCACTCGACATCGAAGACTGGGTAGACCGACCGTTCGGCGAACGGGTCGGAGACGGCGTAGACGTGGCCTTGCGCCGCACATACAACGAGCTCCTCCGCGCCCCTGCGAAACCTGAAGGTCTGAACTCCTTCGATCATGGCGCTCGACGGCGCGCCGTCGGAGAGTGCATCCGCGACCCTCCTGGCCGCGTCCGGCTTCTCGCAGACCACAAGCGTGTAGCCGCTGCTCACGTCGTCCGCCACGACCCGCGAAGGGGACCTACGAGAAAGACCCGTCTATCATCTTCACTTCTACCTTGAACTTCTCCAGGCTCAGTTTGGCGCCGCATTTCTTGCACTTGTATCCGTACACCTTGAGCACGTCGTTCGGGGACCTGAGGTCGAAGCCCGAATACAATGTGCTCCCGCAGGACAAGCATGCTATCTCGTAGGTCATTGGCCCGAGGGCGCAGACCGCGTTAGAAAAGCGTATTCACGGCCGAGAGTCTAGGCCGCGTACCCGAGACTCCTGAGGTACACGCACTCGTCAGCAGGAATCGCGAACTTCGCGGAAGGGTACTCTGCGTCTTTCAGGAGCCTCTTGTTAACACCCCTGACAAGAACCATCGGTGTGGCTTCGTCTGATTCGCCCATCAAGACTTGAGCCGCGGAGCTGAGGTCGTCGGCTATCGCCTGGGACGTCACCCTCAGGATGTTACCGAACAGGTCGCTCTTCCCTCTCAGGTCCAGTATGGCTTCCAGACCGGAGCTCGCGATGGCCACTCCCGTCGTGCCTCGCCTCATCGGCATGAGCCTGCTGTCGCACACAACCACAGCCACGTCTACACCCATGGAGAACTTGACGCCTTGCCTTATCCGGAGAGCAAGCACCTCTGGTTTCCTCGGGTAGAGGACGACCTTCCCGTGCCCGATGTTCGACTTGTCTATCCCGGCGTTCGGCGTCAGCAGACCGTCCTTGATTGTGAGCAGGAAGCCAGGGACGCCCCCCACCACAGTATCAGACTCCCTAATCACGAGCTCGCAGAGCCTCGGGTCCATGCGGTACGCGGCCGCGAGGTTCCTCGCCTTGGCACCCGGGGCGACGTCGCGGAGCCTGACGACCCTTCCCTCTGAGATGGCCAGGAACTTGCTCGAGATGACCAGCACGTCGCCCCGCCGCAGCTTCTTCCGCAACCGCCCCTCAATCAACCCGACCACGTCGAACCTCTCTGAGACGCGCTTGGCGTGCACCGGAGCGAGCGTGAGCAACGGACGCGCCAGTTCCCTCGCTGGCTTAAAACAATTCGAGCGGGAACTCCACCAGATGAATCCGGTGGATGAGAGCGAGCTTGGTTCTTATATCATGAAAGCGTCTTTCGTCCCTTGAAGGATGATCGTCACATACAGGTTCAGGCTGTATCCAAACAAGACACAAGCCCATTTGATGGAGCAGACCTTGGAGACCTGCAGGCGGCTCTACAACGACCTCCTCGCCGAAAGGAATGAAGACGGCACAGGATTCTACGACCTGCAACATTCCCTCGTTGAAAGGAAGGGCGCCAGCAAGTATCTGAGGGCTGTCCACTCCCAGGTCCTCCAGGACGTGAATATCAGGCTCGACAAGGCCTTCCAGGCGTTCTTTGCTGGCCTTGCGAGGCATCCAAGGTTCAAGCGCAGCGGGAGGTACAACTCATTCACATATACGCAGCCAGGAGGGTTCAAGATCATCGGCGACCGCCTCAAACTCTCAAGGATAGGTTCTGTGAAGATCAAACTTCACAGGGAGATCATAGGCACTCCAAGGAGGTGCGCTATCATCAGGGACATTGACCGGTGGTACGTCTGCGTGATGGTTGAGCAACCCGAACTCGGACAACCTCCAAGCCCCAAGCCTGCAATAGGCGTGGACCTTGGAGTGCTCAGAGTTGCAACATTGAGCGACGGCACGCGATTCGATAACCCTCGCTGCCTGAAGACAGCAGAGAGCAGTGTCAAGAAGCTTCAGCGAAGCCTCTCAAGGAAGCACAAAGGTTCTCACAGCAGGGAAAAGGCCAGGATGCTTCTAGCAAAGGCGCACCGCCACATCAGGAACCAGCGAAGGGACTACGCCCACAATGTCTCTCGTCACCTGGCCTACAACTATTCAACCATCGTCTTCGAAGACTTGAAGATTCCGAACATGGTGAGGAACCACAATCTGGCATCGGCAATAATGGATGCCTCTTGGGGCCAACCGCGCCAACTAACTGCCTACAAGGCAGAAAGGCGTGGTGGACGAGTAATACTCGTCGACCCAAGTGGGACATCGCAGATATGCTCCGGGTGCGCGGAGACGGTTCCCAAGGACCTGTCCGTGCGGGTTCATGCGTGCCCGAACTGCGGTCTCGTCGTTGACAGGGACGAGAACGCGGCACGGAACATACTCAAGCGGGGCCTGGAACGGGCCCCTGCGGAGGAGCGGCCTCTACTTGTCCAACGAACGAGGATAAGCAAGTTCTCTCCTGTGAAGCAAGAAGCCAATGGTTTTAACCAGTGGTAGTTCACAATAGAATCTGTTGCCGGTTCGCGCACGTTGAAGAAGACACAGCTCTTCGAATACCACTCGAAGCACGCCAAGCTGACAGAGTTCGCGGGCTACGAGATGCCGCTCTGGTACACGACAATCACCGAAGAGCACATGGCTGTCAGAAACAAGTGTGGTATCTTCGACGTGTCTCACATGGGCCGCTTCTCCGTCCAGGGAAAGGATTCTGGCAGGTTCCTTGAGGGTCTGGTTCCAACCAGCGTCCAGTCACAGCCGGACGCCAAGTCGTTCTACACGCTGCTCTTGAACGAGGCTGCAGGCATAATCGACGACCTCATCATCATGAGGAAGACGGGGACGGACTTCCTAGTCGTGGTCAACGCAGCCAACGCTTCCCGCGACCTCGACCACATCAGGAGGCGCTCTGGGGGATACGACGTCCAGATAGACGACGTGACAGGGAGGACGGCCATGATCGCTGTGCAGGGTCCAGAGGCTGCTGCAGCGCTGCAGCGCCTCACCGCCGTCGACCTGATGGCGTTGAAGAGGTTCAGGAGCATCGATGGCGAAGCGCTTGGCAGGAGGTGCACAATTTCGAGGACTGGCTACACAGGCGAAGACGGTTTCGAAGTCATTGTCTACGACACCACGGTCGACGACCCAGCTGCGGCGGCAGCTGTTTGGGACGCGCTGGCGAAACCCGCGAAGCCATGCGGGCTTGGGGCCAGGGATTCGTTGAGGCTGGAGGCTGGTTTTCCTCTTCACGGGTCGGACATCGATGACAAGACCAACCCGTTCGAGGCAGGCCTCTCGTGGGTCGTCTCGGCAGACAAGACGGGATACGTCGGCTATGACGCAGTCTCAAGGCTGAGGGCGTCTCCCCCAGCCCGGGTTAGGAGGGGCATAGTGCTTGACGAGGGCATCCCGCGCCACGGCTTCGAGGTGCTCGACGCCCAAGGAGGCGTCGCAGGCCAGGTGACGAGCGGGACTTTCTCCCCAGTCCTCCGCAAAGGAATCGCGCTGGCGATGATTAGGAGGGACATCCCCGAATCTTCTGGCGCACGGGTGAGGATAAGGGAGACGAGCTTCCCTGGCCGCTACGTGAAACCGCCATTCTATGACGAAAGCCTCTACGGCTGGAAGAGGGGAAGCAAGAGTAAATAGGTCAAGAAGGAGACACACGACCCCGATGAGACTCGGCGAATACGACGTGCCGGACGACCTAAAATACACGAAAGAGCACGAATGGGCGAAGGCATCCGACGCCTCCGTGCTAATTGGCATCACAGACTATGCGGCCAAGACGCTCAACGACGTCGTCTACGTGACGCTCCCCAAGGTCGGCGACAAAGTGACGCAGTTCAAGACACTTGGCACTGTCGAATCAATCAAAGCAGTGTCCGAGCTCTACTCCCCAATCACGGGGACAGTCACCAGGGTCAACGAGAAACTGAACACCCAGCCCGAACTCGTGAACAAGTCTCCGTACTCCGAGGGGTGGCTCGTCGAGGTCAAGCCCGCCGACGCGGCAAGAGAGCTCAGGAACCTCCTCGACGCCCAGGGATACCATTCATTCTTGGGCACTCTCATCAAAGACGAACAGCACCGTTAAAATAGCCCTTCTGGAAGTTCGCGATTCGTAATTGGACTTGGGGTTGGGGCCGCTCCACCTGAACTTGCGAAGGCCGGCAGTGTCCAGGAGGGCGACGATGACCGCTCTGGTGCTGGCGATAGTGTTCTCCGTGGCAGTGACGATCAGGGCTTACGCAGCGAAGTACGGCTTCTACCTCAACGAGTTTGACCCATACTACGACTACTACGCTGCAAACCACATAGTGACGCTCGCGCAGCAGCACGGTCTCTTCTACGCCCTCTTCAACAACCCGCAAGACTGCGGCACGGCCGTACTGACTTCGTGCCACTCGCTGCAGGGGTACTTCAACTGGCACGACGTCACCACGTGGTTCCCGTACGGCCGCAACGTGGCGGCTAGTTCGCAGGACGGCCTCCAAGTCGGCGGGGCTCTCCTCTACCTCTTGGCGCACAACATCTTCGGCGCCCAAATCTCGCTCTATGACTTTCTCATACTGCTGCCGGTCCTCTTCGGCGCCATCACCTCCGTGCTGTTCTTCTTCCTGGTCAGGAGGATAGCGGGGGACGCAGCCGGGCTCTTCTCCGCCATGATGGTGGCCGTCTCCCCTCCCCTGATACAGAGGGGCAACCTCGGCTGGTTCAAGTCCGAGCCACTCGCGATACTGCTCTTCGTGGCTGCGAGTTACGTGGTGCTCACAGTCTTCGACAAGGAGCGCAGCTTGCGCAGCCGCGTCCTCCGGGGCCTCTCCGCGGGCTTCCTGGCCGGCTACGCCAGCACTGCCTGGGGTGGAGGCGACTACTTCAGCGCGGCTTTCGGCCTGATGTTCCTGCTCCTACCATTCATGAACTTGGACCTCTCCAGCCTGTCGCCTGCGATTATCTCATTCACCGCTGCCGACCTCTTCGCTAGCGCGATCTTCCCGAGGCCGGGGGTTGGCATAGTGACCAACCCTGTCGGGTTGGCCCTCATAGGCGGCACCGTCTTCGTCCTGCTGGCGCAATGGTCGAAGACTTGGGTGAAGCCAGCGGAGTACAGGCGGACGCTCGTCAAGTTCGTCCTTGCCTTCGTACTCGCGGGCCTCGCCGTCATCAGCTTCGGGTTCGTCGGCGGCATATCTGTCAGGTACCTGTCGGTCATCGCGCCGTGGGCCCGCAGCGGCAACGCGCTGGTTCAGTCAGTGGCAGAGCAGAGCTACCCCACCGGCCAGGACTACTTCACATCCTACCTGATGCTGCTTTCCTTCGGTGTCGCCGGGGCGCTCGTCGCCTTCAGGAGGAGGAGCATACCGATGGTCTACGCCTTGATCATAGGCCTGACCGGCCTCTACTTCTCGGCCGCCTTCTCCCGCCTCCTCGTCTACTCCTCCGTCGCCCTCGGCCTGCTCGGGGGAATCGGGTTCGCCGAGCTTGCGTTCGCCCTCGTCAAGCCGAGCACGACTCCCCTGGTGAAGAAGAAGCCGGTCTACACGACCAGGAACGAGATGAAGGTCGTCTTCTCCGTCGCCATGATAGCGCTGATCGCCATCCCTGCGGGCACCTACTGGATTCCAAACCCGATTCAGTGCAGCAGCACCAACTCCTACTTCTGCGACCAGAGCCCCGCCGACTCGGGCGTCAGCCTGGCCAACGGCGCCACCGCCTACTCCAGGTCGCCGTTCAACGACTGGATCCAGACGCTCAACTGGATAAGGCAGGACACGCCGACGAACGCGGTCGTCATCTCGTGGTGGGACTACGGATACTGGATCACTGTGATGGGCAACAGGACGAGCGCCGCAGACAACTCGACGATCAACGGCACCCGCATAGCCCAGATCGGTCGCATGTTCATGTCCAACGCCACGGCTGCCGCAGCCACGGCGAGGAAGATTGCAGGCGACAGGCCGGTCTACGTCCTTCTCTTCATCACTGGAAGCATTCTCCCGACAAGCGCGGGCAGTCAGTATTACATACTCCAGGTGCCGGCCGGGGGCGGCTTCACGGCGGGCGGAGGCGACGAGAGCAAGAAGCAGTGGTTCATAAGAATCGGGGGGCTTAACGAGTCGCAGTACTTGGAGTGCCCGTCGCTCTCGGCGACGTGCACCGGCATCGATGATTACAACCTGACCCCGTTCGCCCTGCAGAACTCGCTCTTCTCCAATCTCCTGCCGTTCAGGTTCTCGGGCTATCTGCAGAGCCAGAGCTCCAGCTCGACGGGCCAGACCCAGATAGTGCTCTCCCCGTCCTACGCCGGCGGGACCGTGGAGGCGTTCTCATACCCTGCCCAGTACCTCTTCGGGACCAACAGCACAGGGCCCTTCAGGCTTGCCTACGCTTCGCCGAGCATGTCGACGCCTTCGGCGTGCCCAGGCAACTCGGGAATAAACTGCTTCAACGCGATTCTTGTTTACCAGGTGACCCACTAGCCTCCTCGTAGGCGAGCGGGCTCCTGTACCTCGCGTACCTGTCATCAGGAGAATAGCGAGCCGGGTGCACTGTGACAGTCGGGCCTCCGCAATGGGGGCACTTCTCGCTCAGCGTGTACCTGCCGCACTCGGCGCACTTCAGCATCATCGACCTCAAGACGGACCGCCGTACTTCCGCGATATCTCGCGCTTGAAGTTGAACACCTCGTGCTTCCCCACTCCGTCCTTGATCTTCTCGAGCACCGCGTCCATCGCCTTCTCGGCCTGCTTGTAGTCGTCCGCAGTTATCCTCACCCTGTACTTCGGAGCACCGGCGTATGTGATCTTGACCTCGGCGGACGCAGAACCCATCGCGCCCTCGAGGGTCTTCTTGATGTGCTCTATCCCTTCAGGACTCCGCGACGACACCTCGACCAGAGCTCCCACCTCGTACCTCGGCGGAATGATCTTCTCCCCGGCCGCCTCTGAGGTTGCCTTCACGACCGTCGGAGGCAGGTCCAGCGAGGCCAGCGCCTTCTCGCCCTTCTTCGATGCCTCCTCGAGAGCCGCATAGAGCGTCCCGAACCCCTCCTCGAGCTTGCTCGTGTAAGACGCCAGGGTCGCGTCGTCCAGGGCGAGCTTCTTCTTCACGACGTTCATTATCGCCAACGCCCTCTCCTCCCTCTTCCACTGAATGACCTTGGCCCTCCTCTCCTCGTTGGTTACCTGCCTGAGAGAGAGGTCGATCTCCTGCCTCTGCCTGTTCGCGCGTATCACCTTCAGCACCAGCCTCTGCTGGGGCTTGGCGACCCGTTCGATGTTCCTCACCCAGCCCGTCGATATCTCTGAGACATGGAGGAACCCGTTCATCCCGCCGTACTGGTCGAGGTTGACGTAGATGCCGTGCGAAGTGAGCTCCCTCACAGTGCAGATTACTATTTCTCCAGGCTCGGGTAACGAACGTTCCATGCAAACATTGCGAAACCAAGGTGGGTGTATATAGTTTAGTGATGGGGCAAGCTCGTTCAAGTGCAAACCGAGGTGGGCAACTGCCTCTTGACGTCAATCAGCTTGGCGATTGGATTTTCGGCTGCTTGAACTGGACCGAAGCCGAGACCCAGCTTGGCAGGATTCGAGTGCGCGGTGTTTAAGTGAGTTTTTCGATTTAGCCAGCGAAGCGTGACGTGCACGTCCTAATCAGGAAAGAGAACGAACACAAGGATTCCTACTCCTGTAAGTCTGCCCCAAATGGGCGCCATAATGCCTATTCTACCTGGGAGCAAGTCGCTGGATACTTTGACGGGGATGGTTCGATAAGCATCTCAGTCACGCGATTTGGTTTCGCAATAGGACTAGCCTTCGCCGATAACTACGAGCCGCTGCTCGAGCACATGGCCTCATTCTTGCAAGAAAGAGGTTTCTTCTCCACCCTCTCCCTGCAAAGAACGAAGGGAAAGAAGTTTTGGCGTCTGAGGGTGAGAAGGAGAGAAGACACAGTAAATATCTTGAACTCGATGTTGCCTTACCTGGACAAGAAGCACGAGGAAGCGCGGGCTGCTGTCGATTATCTGACGACAAGATGGACGGTGCAGAGTTCGCTAAGAGGATAAACGAGCAAGTGAAGATAGGAGAGAGGGTGGGGAAAAGACTACTCCCTGAAGACCTTCGCTTCTTCAAGTCTGAAGGAGCGCTACTTGGGAGGGAGCGGGCAGCGTTGACTAGGAAAAAACACGCACTAATTACGCCAGACGTTGCTGAGAGAATTACGAAGGATTACAAGGAATCTGGCTTATCACAGCGCAATCTAGCCGAAGTCTATGGAGTTTCACAGAGCTATGTTTCACGGATAGTCTCAAGACAACTTCGAGCCTGAGCTCTCTCGCCATAGCCCCTTCATCTAACTGAAAACGCGTTTCTGGAGGTTTCGAGCGCGGTTCAGCCGAGCTTCTTCACGAGCGTGGCTAGGACGACGGCCTTCCCGCCCTTGCTCTCGGCGAGCTTCCTGCCGCAGCCCCTGCAGCCAACGTCCTTGGTTGATGCAGAGAACAGAATCCTCTCCTCGCCGCAGTCTGGGCACTTGACCAGGAGGAACGTGCTCTTCTGCCTCGGAATCGGCTCTCTGCCACGCTTCATTCTGTGATCTCCGCCTTTCTCAGCCTAATCCCCTTCCTCATCAGCTCCTTGTTGCAGTCCTTGCATTTCAATCTTAGAGTCGCTTTTTTCGTGGTCTTGGCTGTTCGTATCAATTCTGGGAACTTTTGCCCGCCATACCCTCTCTTCCTGCCAGCTTGCCTTCGCGCCCCCCACGACCCAGCGCGTTCCTTGCCACGCTTGTAAAGCGAAACCGTATGCAGGGTGTGACGCTTGCAATGTGGGCAAAACGTATTCATTTCCTTTGGAAACTTCATTTCTTCCTCTACCCGAAAGCGATATGCCCCGCCCTTACACACGCTTTTTAAGCTTGGCTCAGCTCTTGCAATTAGCTTTCAATCAGCCCTGCCTCGAAGTTCTTCAACCACCGCAGAGTTCAGGATTAACACATTCAATCCACCCCCCATTCCAATCGTAAGGAATTGAGGTTGAGTTTTTGTACAATCAGTCGCCTTGGCTAATTCGAAGTGATTGGGAGACAGGGGCTTGGAGCGTGGGAGATGATATATCATGACGCGGGGCGTGTCTAAAGAAGATCAGTGGGCAGTTTGTGAAAGGTGCGGGTCGTCGTTTGAACGTAGGGGTCCGCGCCAGAAATACTGCCTCAAATGCAAGCCAATCGCATATCGGGAATACGCGAGAAAGCAGAACATGGAGTACTATCGCAGAAACCCCAAGAAAGTGGCAGAGTCTGTCAAGAGAACACGGGCTAAGCGAATGGATTACTACCGCGAGCAAAGTAGGAAAAATCAGTCAAAGAGGCGAGAAAGAATCAGATCGAGGATACTCAGTCACTATTCAAACGACACTTTCAAGTGTGCTTGTTGCGGCGAAGGAGAGGTCGATTTCCTTACAATCGATCATATCAATGGCAAAGGTTCGAAACACAGGCGGGAGATTTTCGGAGACCCTAGAAGGGCTGGAGGAAACTTCTACCAATGGCTTTCGCATAACGGATTACCTCCTGGCTTCCAAGTCCTCTGTTCCAATTGCAATGTGTCAAAGGGAAAACATGGAGAGTGTGTCCACAAGAAAGTTCCAATTGCATTGGTCACGCCTGAGGAATCGACAGTCGTCGCCCGATAGGGGTGGTTAATTGCCTCCTCCCTTTGAAAGGGATGGAGTCCAGACGCTCGGGAGTATGATGATGTTTGCGAATCCCCTTGGCCGACTATCTCGAAGGTGCAGGAACCAAGGTCTATTCCTTGGTCGCCTCCGCCCCTTTCTCCCCGCTCGACATAGACCTGGGTCTACTTGCCAGAGGCGAGTGGGACGCATCGAGAGACAGATTTCGCCTTTGGTACCTTCCCAAGATTAAGGGGCAGGACGACAGAACTCTCTTCTACGCAACCATACGCAAGCTTGACCAGCAATCCGAAGTCCTCGTTTACATGCACATCGTGCCTGACTTGGAGCTGACCAGCGAGGAAAGAGAGGGCCAACCGAGTTTCACTGTCGGAATACTGAGCAACGACGACGTCAGGGCGAGATCTGTCTTGAGCGTGATTCTGGATTGCCCTCCAATCTTTCACAGGAGAACAGACGTGCGGCTAATCGAACGAAAATGGAGGACCGACCCCGGAGCGGTCATGCGGTTCGCGGCCAACGTCTATTCGACGACTAGGACTGGGGAAGGGGAAAGCGGTGCACCCGTGGGTGCGAAGTTCCAGCTCTCCCCCGACGCACTGACCGAGCTGAAGCGCCATCTCGACAGTTGGTGGGAGGCCGCTCGGGGCGAATCGTCTGAAGAAATGAGCGCGGGCGCGGACAACACTTAAAACCATGATTCCCATCGTACATGTGGGAAATGGAGACCACAGTGGACGAAAGGGGAAGGGTGCTGATACCCCTCGAGCTCAGGCGTGAGCTGGGGCTGGACGAGGGCGTGGTCGTGAATCTCAAGAGGGAGAGGGATGAGATTCTGATCGCCAGAGCCGGACAGGGACGCCGCCCTTGGAAGGAGCTGAACGGCCTCAAGCCGACCAGGACAGCGAAGCCAGAATGGCCAACCCCAGAAGAAATCAAGGGCATCTGGGAATAGACACCAACGTTTTGGTGGCTTAGACGGAGGCCATCCCTCCCACAGGAAGGTCGCATGGTTGGCTAACAGGGGGGTCGCGCTGAACCCCACGATCATACATGAAGCTTATCACACTCTCGTCTTCAAGATGAAGTGGAGGGAGCAGGATGCGGGCGCCGCTCTCTTGGAGGCGTGCTCAGACCCCCGCACCACCTTCTTCAACCAGACACTTAGAACCACGAAGGTAGGGTTGAACTTGGCAGCGACGCACAAACTCGGAGGAAGGGACGCGCTGATCTTGGCAGGCTTCCTGACTGGCGGAGTCAAGGAGTTGCTCACTTTCGACAGGCTGTTGCTCGGGCTCAAGGGAATCGAGTACGGGGGTTCGACCCTGTCCATTAGGGCACCCTGACAATCTCATGGCAGCCTCGACCGAAGCTTTCCGCCCCGCCCATCGTCCTGCTTTCAAGCGTCGCTTGTTGGCAAACAGACTGACCTGCTATCTCGCCCGCAGCGCGTTGAGAATCACAATAACGTCCAGTATCTCTTGCATTACCGCACCCATCGCTGGTTGGACATATCCAAAACTAGCGATAATCATAAGGACGACGCTCGCACCAATGCCGAAGAATATGCTCTGCTTCGCTACCCGGAGCATCCTCTGACCAATCGCAATCCCGTCCGCCACCTTCGTCACGTCGTCGACTAGCAGGACCACGTCGGCTGCCTCGGAAGATATCCCCGTCCCGTGGGCGCCCATCGCAATCCCCACAGTGGCGCTTGCAAGCGCCGGGGCGTCGTTGATTCCGTCGCCGACCATCAACGCTACCCCGTACTCCGTGATCAGCTTCTTCACTTCAGCGACCTTCTGGGCGGGCAGGAGGTTGGCTTCGACCCTGCCGATTCCCGCCTCAAGAGCAATCGTCACCGCGTTCGCCTTGTTGTCTCCCGTCAGCATCACAGTCTGCTCCACGCCGAGTTCGCGGAGGCGGAGCATCATCGCAGGCACCCCGGGCCGCAGCTGGTCGCTGAAGACGACTGCCCCGGCTGGGTGACCGTCGATCGCGACGAACGAGACGAGCTTGCTCTGCGACTGTGCCCTGCGCAGCAGGTCGGCCGCGCTTCCGTCGAATTGCCTCCCGATCTTGGTCTCGCAGAACCCCTGGGAGCCGATTACTACGTGCTCCCCCTCGAAGTCTGCCTCGACACCCTGCCCAGGAGTCTCCCTGAAGTTCGACGGCGACGCCAGCGCGCCGAAAGCCTCCCGCCCTTCGCTTGCGAGCGACTTCGCGACAGGGTGGGACGATAGCTGCTCGACGCTCGCCGTCTTTCGCAGGATCTCGTCCCTGTCTCCGTCGAGGGCGACCACCTCCTCGACGACCGGGTTGCCGTATGTCACCGTGCCCGTCTTGTCGAAGACAACGACGCGCCCCTTCCCGATTTGCTCTATCGCCGCGCCGCTCTTGACTATGATGCTCTCCTTGGCAGCCCTGTTTATCCCACTTATCACCGCCAGTGGTGTCGCGAGTATCAGGGGACATGGTGTCGCGACGACGAGGACGGCGAGCACGGTCGCGACGTTGTACGTCAGGAACCACCCGAACGCGGCGACAGCGAGGGTGAGCGGCGTGAAGACGACGGCGTACCTGTCGGCGAGCCGCTGGATGGGAGGCTTCTCGAGCTGCGCGCGCTTCACTAGCTCGACGATCTTCGCGTACTGGCTCTCGCCCCCCACCTTGGTCGCTGTCATTTCGAACGCATGGCCCACGTTGACGCTTCCGCTGAGCAGCCCCTCCTCCTCACCTTTGGTCCTCGGGAGTGGTTCCCCTGTCAGGGCCGACTCGTCGATTTCTGCAGGCCCGCGCAACACGTTACCATCGACCGGGACGAGGTCGCCGGGGCGGACCACCAAGGCATCGCCGACTTTGACGTCGCCCGCGCTCATCTCCTCGATTGAGCCGTCGGCCTTCTTCCTGTGCGCCACCTTGGGGGCGCGCGCAATCAGCGCGTCTAGAGAGGACGAAGCCCGCCTGAAACCGTAATCGTCCAGCGCCTCCCCGCCCGTCTGCATCAAGACAATAATGACGCCGGCGAACGCCTCATCCGTCAGGACGGCTGTGACGATTGCAAGCATGGCAACGATGTCGGCCGCGAACTTTCCGCGCAGCATCCCTCGCAACGTGGCGTAGACGACCGGGGCACCTCCTACTAGCAGCGCCCCATACCATATCCAATTGGCGTAGCCCGTCAAACCCGGCGCAACCTCCAGCACTCCGCCGCCAAGGAGGCCGACGAGCGCCACGAATGGGAGTGGGTACGCTCTTGCCGCCTCTCCCAGCACCAACGCCAAAGGCCTCCTCTTCTCCATCTGCGACTCGGCCCGAAGCCAAGCTATTGGGGATAAAGGGAAGATGGACGATTACCAGATTTGGGAACCAAGGACCCGAGCGCTAAAGTGGCGTCAGGCGCTCCTCGCCGCTTCGAACTCCTCCCTGAGGACGCCCATCTGCACCCCGTCGTGGAACTTCCCGTTGAAGTAGAGCGTCTCCCGAATCCTTCCTTCGACCTTGAACCCGTTCTTCTCCGCGGAGCGGATCATCGCCAAGTTGTCTCCCTTGGTGAACAGCTCCACCTTGTGCATGTTGTACTGCTCAAACGCTAGGGCAGTCAGGAGCGCCGTCACTTCCGTCCCCACGCCCTTGCCGCGGTGCTTCTTGTCCCCTATCGCAAGCCCGATGTCTGCGGACGTGTGGAAGGGCCTGTACCACCTGATCGACGACCAGCCTATCACATGTCCTGACTTCTTGTCGACTATGGCGAAGGTCCTTCGCGTGGCGCTCTCTCCCTTCAACTCTTCTTCGTACATCTTCTCCAGCGCCTCCATGCTTATTGTGTGGTCGGGGCGGAACCGCGCCCATTCCATCACCTCTTCATCGTTCATCATCTTGTGGAGCAGCTTCAGGTCGCCGCGCTCCAGTCCCCTGAGGAAGACACGTTTCCCTTGAATCAACCGCGCGTCTCGTCGCTCCAAGACACTTAATAGAATTCCTCGGCGGTCGGACGAACCGAAGCGACGACGGGAGACAAGACCACCTGCGCTACTTTACTTAATATGCGTCGCGCCTTTGACCGAGACCCGGTTGCCCGAGTACTTCGACGTGGTGGATGAGGAAGACAACGTAATCGACAGGAGGCCAGGAAGGGAGTGCGTGAAGGAGGGGTTACTCCACAGGGCAATCGCGGCATTCCTCTTCGATTCCAAAGGCGAAGTGTACCTGCAGCGGAGGGCCGACTCGATGCTTTGGTATCCTGGGTCATGGACCATCTCGTGCACCGGCCACGTCTCATCTGGGGAGACATACACAAAAGCCGCCAGAAGAGAGGTCAAGGAGGAGCTAGGCCTCGACTGCGAACTGACGAGCCTGGGCAAAGTTCTTTCTCCCAAATGGAAGTACAGGGGCATCGTCGAGTGGGAGTATCTCTGCATCTTCGAGAGTGTGGTATCAGACCCCATCACACTCAGTGACGAAACGAAGGAGGGGATGTTTCTACCGTTCCCAGAATTCAAAAGGAGGGTGTCAGAAGACCCATTCAGCTTCACTCCAGACACGATTTTGGCATTCGAGCACTACTCAAAGGCGAAAGGAACCAGATAGCACTCGTTCCAGAGTCCAATCGCACGGTGGCGGAACCACGACTCCTCAGCTTGGAACTTTGAAACGACCTACCGGTATGGTTAGCGTGGGGAACTTGCCGAGTAGCTCCTTGTCCTCTGTTATCAGCTTGGAGCCCAAGCGCCGAGTCAGCGCCACATAGCAGGCGTCGTAAACCGTCACATCCCTGCTCAAGCTTATCTGGGCCGACAGCTCCAGCAGCCTTCCCCTCGGCCTCCACACTTCGAATTGGTACTTGCTCAGCGACCTCGACGCCAGGGTGAGGTCCGTCTCACCGAACTGACCGCTGAACCTCAGGGCGTTGACTACCTCGTAGAACAGAAGAGTTGGCACAGCCAACTTCATCCTCCCCGTGGCGAATTCGTCCCTCACCCAGATTGCCAGTTCGGACCCTGGCTCATTGAGGAACCACTTGGCCACTATGGACGAGTCTACTACCCACTCGTTCTTCTTCTCCACCGCTTGATCACTTCCAAGCTGCTCCAGTTCTCTGGCGCAGGCCGCCTGACCCTCTCGTTCAACACAATCGCTTCCGCCATGCTCGGCTGGCCCTCCTCTTCGAGCCTCTGACTGATCATCTCTCTGATGATCTCGCTCCAGTTGCTGTCGGCACGCGACATCTTCTCCTTCAACGACGCAGGCAGGGATATGGTGGTCCTGACAAGCTTCTCCCTTCGTTTCGACATACCAGTAATATCAGTAATATTCCGATATTTAAGGACACACCTCAACTTTGGAATTGTACTTCAGCTAGTCCCAAGACGCGCCTGCCCCAGGCAACCTCAATCCACCTCGACTCGACTGCCTTCCTGTCCATCGAGATTGGCTCGAACACTCTTGCGTTGAGCCGTGGCAGGACACAATCGTCAGGCTGGGACTCGGCTCTGTTCGGTGAGTAGGCGCCCTCACGACACATTTGCCAATCCCGTGAAAATCAGGCCATAGATTTGGAATACGCATAGTTTTATAGAGTTTTCCTAATGGATGGTCGGGAAGGGCTTGAATCGCGCTTTTGAGGCTGGGGAATCAAAGGACATCAACCTCAAAACGGCGCAGATGGTTCAGCTCATTTCCGAGATAGGCCCAGACATACCGGAGATTGCGAGGCGACTCGGCCAGTTCAAGGAATCGGTCCGGTACAGATACAAGGAAAAAATTCTGAACAAAGGATTCGCCATCCAAGCAATAGTGGATTACTCTAGGTTGGGGCTGAGACACCTGGAGATGTTTGTTGGTTTTTCGGAAGAATTCAGAGAACACGCCCAGACGATACTGATAGCAATGAGCGAACTCTGCTACGTCAGCGGTTTCGAGAAGATTTTCCCCACGGGTGATTACATGGTTGGTGCGGACGTCCCGGAGGAATTCGTCGACGAGTACATGGACTTCATATTGGGACTCCGACAGAAGGGACTATTCTCCCATGTAAATGTTCACACGTTCGACTGGTTCAGAAGGATTCCAATGCGGACGCAGTTCTACGATTTCAGCGCTGGAAGATGGGACTTTGACTGGTCCACCCGGACTGCCGGGGGCTTTGACACTACGGCCTACACTCCATCCGAAAGAGGAAGATTCGACCTCCTTGATCTGCTCATTCTGAAGGAGCTCTACATAGACGCCTCAAGGCCTCTGATAGAGATATCGAGGAAACTCGGTGAGAACTACAAGAAGCTAGCATGGCACTATAACAAACATGTCAAGTCCGGGTTGATCAAAGGTTACACCTTACGCTGGCCAGGAACCAAGTACAACTTCAAAGTCGAGAGGGCGCTGCATAGGCAGCACAGATATTTCTGGATAGACTTGCTTGTCAGAAACCTGAGCGAAGTAGAGAGGATGGAGCTGGTGTCAAAAGTCAACAGGCTGCCTTTTGTTTGGGCCGAAGCCGGCGGGAGGGATTACTTTGCTCAGTTTGCGTTCCCAGTCGATTTTCTTACAGAGGCAATGCAACACCTCGAATCGATTCTTGGACCCGTGAGGGACAGAGCGGAATTGCATATGCCGGACCAGACGAGCGCTTTGGCTTTTACGATTTCGTACAAACGGTACAATCAGAAATCGCAGAGATGGACCTTCGACGCCCCTGCTTTGCAAAGCAGATTCGCCGAACTGATTTTAAAAATAAAGGAGAGTAGGGGCTAAGAAGCGCCCCTTCTGACTTAACGTCCCATTCCGCCCGCTATATCGAGCGGACCCAGGTGCAGACCGAGAGAGGCGAATACAATGCTGGCTCCGGTCAGGGCCAACATGCCGTATCGGATCTTTTCGTCTAGGGTCATTAGGTCAGAGGTACGAAGCGTATTGATTTAAACTTAGGTATACGCACAAAGCAGTCTGTTCCATCTCTATGCGAGTTCGCAGTATCCTCATGGAACCCTCTCAGACGACTCTCCGGGTGAAGCACGATGGACCCCTACATGAGGCAGCCGACCATCTCTCTGCCCCCAGAACTTTTTTCAGGAACGGAGGAAACACACTTCTACGAAGCCTAATGCCAGTGGGACACGAAAATCTGGCCGTTGTCTCTGATTTCGACGGGACCTTGACGAGATGGGACCTTCCGGAATTAGTGCTGAAGAGGTTCGGCACAAAAGGGTGGCAGCAATATGACGATCTGCTCAAGGCCGGCGAAATAACGACTGAAGAATGCGTTCGAAAGCAATATGCGATGATTTCAGCCCGTGGTAGGAAGGAGATACTAGACTATGTGAACGAGTTCTGGGCTTTCAGGCCAGGAGCCAAAGAACTGGTTTCAGGGTGCGAACGCGGCAAGACGGCACTTACCATCGTGAGTGCCGGTCTGGACTTCTGTATCGAAGCCGCATTCAGGGCAAACAACGCGCGCTTGCCTGAGCTCGTGTGTCCCAAGACCACCTTTGTACGGAAGAAGGGATTCAAGTTGGCGTTCCCGAGTCTAGGCCCTCTGTCAGCCACGGATTTCAAGGAGACTGTCGTGGTTTCCCGCAAGAAGATGAACGACGCCGTGATCTTCGTCGGAGACGGCGCCGGGGATCTCCACGCAGCCGCCAGTGCCGACGAGGTCTTCGCAATCGAAGGTTCGGAGCTCGACCAACTCTGTACACAAAGGGGAGTGCGCCATCGCTCAATCAGGACCCTCTTCCCTGTCCTGAGGTTCATTCAGGGACTATCTTGACCGCCATCCATCCAGAAAGCTAGGTTACGAAGCTGTCAGCCTCGGCTCTTCCTCAGGCGTTCAGACTCGAACATTGTCCCGACGCATCAGGAACGCGACGCCGGCTCGGTCCTTCCCGCTAGCTTCGACAGCTTACCCTCCGCTGCCAGCGTGGCGTCTAGCGTCAACTCCGCTATGAGCCGCAACTCGGCCTTCTTCCTTTCGGTGAGCTTATCCACTACTATCCACCTTTCAATTCCTCTTGGGCGTGTTTATACCTTTGCGCGGGTTCCTTGTAGAGGTACGCGGCCTAGTCCGATACGCGCGGGGCGAGAAAGAAGTGTATTCTTGTCCCCAAGTCGTTGAGCTTAAACTCGGCCAAAATCGGTTTCTTCGTGCTAAAGCTGAAGACTAACGTGTCAGAGGCGCTGCCTGCGCTCTTAACCACATTCGCGAGATAATCAACCGAGTACGTCGCCTTGCTGTCTGCCTTCACCTGCAGGTCTAGGAGATCGGCGTCGTTCTTCTCTAGAGCGATGGCTGCCTTGCCTATGTCAGACTTGCCCGAAAACGAAAGCTTGTCCTTCTGCGCCTCTATGGTCACTTGGTCGGATACTGCAGAGATGTCGCCGAGGACGCGCTCGAATATCGATTTGGTGAGTGTTGCCTTCACATCAAATTCCAGCTTCGGCAGGGGGGCTGCGCCGCTGCTGCTCTCTATCAGATGTATGGTGAACTCGCGCTTGTAGCCGTTGACGAAGCGGATCATGATGCTATCATTCTCGCCAGCAGAAATCTCTACGCTATCCTTGGCGTCAGCCCTTCCAATCAGCTTGACAAGGTCTTCTACCCGAACAGAAAACTTGAACGGCTTATCGACCTCGAACTTCTCGAGGCTCGGTCCAGGCATCAGGAGGTCGATGAGGGCGACATGGGAGGGGTCCATTGCCCTAAATGTGATTCCTTCAGTGGTCGCCTCGAAAGTGGCTTCCTCCACAAGGGTTTTGATAGCTGCGGCGACAGCTTTCCATTCAGAGGCAGACGCGGACTTGGCCAGGAACAAACTCTAACCCGATTTCAAACAGGCTCGTTTGCAACAGATAATAAGGATTCGTCGTCAGTCTTCATCCGAGAGATCATCTGGCTGAAAGTGTCTCGTACTCGATTCAAATCGACGGGGCCGGCTCC
Source organism: Nitrososphaerales archaeon (assembly GCA_032906765.1). Taxonomy (NCBI): domain Archaea; kingdom Thermoproteati; phylum Nitrososphaerota; class Nitrososphaeria; order Nitrososphaerales; species Nitrososphaerales archaeon. Next base: position 38,523 of record JAJTZB010000006.1, on the reverse strand, counting down.
CGGGCGCGTCCTGGTTCCTGGCTGAGTTCCGCCCACCTATCAAGAGTCATCGCTCCCTCATCCGCCAGAGGCCCCTTGTGCTTATGGACGCACTCCCCGTGTTTTCCTTTGCTGCAATTGCAGTTGTAGCACAGTGTCTGAAGGTTACTCGGGAAGCCATTCTTGAGAACCCAGCGATAATACGGAACTCCGCCCGTATTGGGTCTCCCGAAAAGCTGCCTCCTCACCTTTCCGCCGTCGTTGTTCACATGATCCAAGGTCAGGAAATCAATCTCCGACTCTCCACAACACACGCAAGCCAACGTTCCGTTGGAGTAGTGACCCAGCACCGCCCGCCTAATCTTGTCTTCGTACTCGACGCGGTACGCCTTCATCTTGGCACGAACGGATTCCCTCGCGCAGTATTTCAAATTCGACTGCCTGGCCTTCTCCCGGTTCCTCTTGAGCCATTCCTGATGGTCTGCACGGCGCAACTCCTTGAAAGCTAGTGGTCGACAGGGTCCGCAGAACTTCTGATTGCCGTTGCCTGGCAAATAGTCCACGCCGCAGCGCAAGCAAGTCTTGAGCAACTTCGGTACACTGCGGCGGTGCCCTTTCATTTTCAGTGGTCGCCCTGCCTTTCGTTCTGCCCACCGCGCTCTTGCCTGCGTCCTGATGGTTTCTTCATGTGCTTCGCGGTAGGTTCTTTCATATTCTCTTACGTGCTCTGTCTCGTGGATTCGGCCGCATGACACGCAGTACCGTTGTTTCCAGTTGTTAGGTCGGAACTGTTGACCACAGGTAACACAGCTTCTCAGACACTTCAGCGGTCCTGGCATTCTTATTCGACTCCACACAAACGCCTGATGGTTTCGGCTAGCTCGTCCATCGAACAACAGAGAGTATCCGCGTGCTCCATCACCGGCTCCACGTACTCCCTCACCAAGTCGACCTTCGCCTGTGCCACTTCCACAAGCGCGATAGATCGAATGTCTGGATAAGCGGCTTTGATCCTCTTGAACTTCAAATCGACATAGGCTGCGTTTTTCTCGACCCATGTCAGGGCGACGCCCCTCCTGTTGATGCTTCTCCAACACTCCAGAATCGTTCTGCTGCCGCTTAGGAAGAAGTCGACCACGTACATCCTGTTCTTGACAGGGAAGACCGCGTGTGTCAGGTGGGTCACCCCATACTGGAGGAGGATGTCATCAACCTGCTCCTCCTGCTCGGTCAGCGTAGCGGTGTTCACAACGGGCGCCGCACCCACGTCACGTCCATCATCCACGCAGCGCAGACCGTCGAACGCTCCCGGCTCCGTCACTCGACCCCGCACCAGGCCCTCAACGTCTCGGCGAACTCCTCCATGGAGCAGCAGACGGCGTCGGCGTGATCCAGCACTGGTCCAATGTATTGTCTGACCACCTCCGCTCCCGCGCTCACGACTTGCACGAAGGCCAGGCAGCTGATGGTGGGGTCGGTCCCCTTGATTCGTTCGAATTTCCAGTCGACGTAGCAGGCATTCTTCTCGACCCAGGTGAGAGCGACCCCTCTCCGGCTGTTGCTCCTCCAGCATTCAACGGCGAGCTTCTGCAACGGCAAGTAGAAGTCGACCACATAGACACGCTGCGCGACGGGGAAGACCCTGTGTGCGGCGTACGGGATGGCTTTCAGATTCAGGAAGTCCTGGACCGACTCCTCTTGCTCGGTTAGAGGCACCAGCGCGTGCATCTTCGACATCCAGCTTGAAGACATGAAAGAGAATAGAAACGCTCTTAATAAGCACCACAAAGGTTTTATCTTCCGCATCTAGCTAAACAGAGCTAGAATCTTGCCATTTGAGCCTAAACGGGGCGCTTCCGTGCGTCTCATCCGCTTCAAGGCCGACGGGAGCTTCCCCGCCGAGGAGTTGGCGAGGACCGTCTTCGAGAGTTTGCAGATTAGAAAACTGAGCAGGGTGGCGCTAATGGTCGACGAGGCTGTCCTGGAGGCACTTCCGAGATTGGGCTCTGAGCACCTCGAGCCGGAGAAGGACTACCACTGGTCGGGCGTGCTTGCGCAGAAGAGGTTCGGCTATCCTCACCGACGTGTCCTCGTCGGCAGCTACGAGGAGTGGTTCCGATGGTACATGCGCACCCAGCGGTTCAGGGCATTCCACACAATCATCCTCATCGAACCGCTCTCCGCCGTCTCAGACAAGGAGCGTGGAGGGTACATCGACGGCCTGCTTGTGAGGCTGATGGCGAAGGTGCGCCGGGTAGTAGTTGTCGCGAAGCCAGCCCGCGGCGAACTCTCGGCGCCTGACGAGACCAGGGCCATGGAGGTCCTGAGGGCGCTTCTCTACGGCACGAGGTTGTCGCGGCCGGAGCTGACGGGGCTGGCGTCACACACGTTCGTCTCAATCCCCAGAGAGCTACTGGACAAGACGATGGAGCGGTACAGGTACCACTGGCGCATCTCGAAGGACCACCCGCGTCTCCGCCTCGACGAGCTAGACGAGGAGCTAGTGCAGGGCATGGTGCCAGCTATCCCAGGAGACTACGTCGACGGCAAGCCTGGGCAAATCGAGCAGCGGTTCGGGCGGGAGAGGAGGTTCAGACGGGAGCTGGAGGTTCCCGACGGAATGCTCGCGGAGAGGGTGCTACAGGACGTCGCAAGGAGGGGGTGGGAGACCGTCCCGGACGAGGCGGAGGAGGCAGCGAAGTGGCTTGGCGAGCTGAACAAGGCCGGTGACCCGAGGCTCGAGAAGGTCTACAGGAGCCAGGACTCCGTCAGCGACCGGCAGTGGCTGGGGCTGCTCAACCCGCCGACGAGACATCTCCGCAGGGTGATGGACGGCCTGGCTGCGGAGGGGAAGCTGGAAACGCGCACGTGGTTCAGGGAGGTGGGCAGGCCCGCCGCTGCCTACTTCCAACCGGGCAAGGCACCTTTCCTGGAGGAGCGCTGCGGCCAGTGCGCCTTCTATGTGCCTGTGAGGGGGAGGTGCAGGCTGTGGTGGCTGGTCAACAAGAAGCGGGTGTTCTTCGACGAAAGGTGGAAGCAGGCGGGATCTCCAGTCACGCTGTTCGAGATTCACAAGATGAGATATGCCTCGAGGATAGGACCGCACTCGTCTGCGTGCGTGCGCTTTATCGACAAGAAGAGAGATCACACAAGGAAGGCGGTCCCCGAGAAGTGCGGAATCTGTGGCGAAGGGCTTGCTCAGGGTGGGTTCGCGACAACGTGCAGGAACTGCGGGACGAGATACGTGAGGTTCAGGGACAGGGTCAAGGTCATGACAGCCTACAACCATGAGTACGACAGGCTGTACCGCGAGGTGACGGGGGGCGATGCCGACGCGGATTTGGAAGCTTGGAAGCAGGAGATGGCTGGGAGGCTCCCCCGCATGCTCGAAAGGGGGACGGAAGCCGAAGACCTAGACATGATGGCCGTAGGAGCAGAAGAACAGGCGGAAGAACCACCTCGCGTATGGCCTCGGTTCAATCAGGCCCTGCAGGAGAAAGTAGACAGGCTCGCCCTGTCGACGGACATCGCCAGACACTTCTCAATCGCAATGGCACAGAACGCATTGAACGCTACACGAAGGATTGCGACGTTCGCGAAGTTGGACGCACACGAAGCGGGTCAGGCCGTCGCCCTGCAGGAGAAGTACCTAACGATCATCAAGGACGCCGCTCCGACAAGCCTCCTCACTTACGAGGCCTTGATCATGAAACAGTATTGGCGCTGTTATGATCTAGCAGTGAAGAAGACCCTCCAGTGGTTCGGCCCCAGGAAGAGGTCAAGGTTCGTGCGGGAGTACGTCGGGGACCCGGCGGGGAGAGCGAGAGGGTACTCGGCAGTGGACGCTGCGATAAACTACCTCCACCAGAGAAGGCTCCGGCAGGCCGAGCGCGTAAACGCGGAAGTGGGATTCGAAGGGACGTGCGACGGCTTCCTCCACCGGGAGCACTACAATTCGCGTGGGATGGGCCTGCTACTCGACATGATCGACCCCTTCAAGTTCGCAGACAGGGAGGTGCTCCTGACGGTCATTCTAAACGGGGGCATCACGTGGAGGGACTTCAGGCTGGAGAAGGATAGGCGCGGTTCGACCTTCTACTACCCGGCCGACAGCGGCAGGACGGTTCTTGACAGGGCAGGAAGGGACGCGGACGAGACGCTGGTGGTCTACGCGAATCGCCTGCTAACCCTAGTAGAAGCGTACAGGGAGTCAGCCACGAGCCTATTGGGGTTCTTGACTGGAGGTGCAGTACCATCGGCTACTCCTAACCCATTCGCATTCATCACTTCAGATGCGCAATGAACCCGATACGCCGCGAAGTCCCTCGGGAATCCTTCCGCCACTTGTGAGACCGCTAATATACTGGTGAACAGATATGCAGCGCTCGATGAGGTCGACCCTGCTTGGCGAACCCTATTCTACAAGCGGACGGACTAGTCAAGTACTACAAGGGCAAGCGGGAGCCAGCTCTCGACAACCTGCAGCTCAAAGTTAAGCCAGGCCAGATCTTCACCCTGCTCGGCCGGAACGGCGCCGGCAAGACCACCTTCCTGAGAATAGCGTCAACGGAGCTGCTGCCGACGTCCGGGAGAGTCACCATCTTCGGCAAAGACGTGGTCAAGGAGGCCCGCGAGGTAAGGCGGCGAATAGCAATCACTCCCCAGGAGGCCAGGCCTCTCTGGATGCTCAACCCGCTCGATCACGTGATGCTGACGCTGATGATGAGAGGGGACAGCCATTCCGAGGCAATGACGAAGGCGAAGAAGGTCCTCAACACGCTGGAGCTCAGCGAGTTCGCGAAGATGCCCTCGCAAGACCTCTCCGGCGGATTGCGTCAACGGATTCTCATAGCGATGTGCATCGCCTGTGACGCCGACCTTCTGTTCCTGGACGAGCCGACGATAGGTCTCGACCCGCTGGGAAGGCGCCGAGTCTGGAAGGAGTTGATACGACTGACGAAAGAGGAGGGCAAGACCATCGTTCTCACGACCCACTACATGGACGAGGCCGAGGCCATCTCTGACGAGCTGGCGATTGTCGACCGAGGAAAAGTACTCACAAACGGGAGCATGGCGGACATCCGTTCCAAGCACCTCAGCTCGAAGATTCGCGTCGATGTCTCCGACGGGTTCTCCAGTGACGAGCTGGAGGCCTACGGCAAGGTGACGAAGGCAGGCTACCTCTCGAGGCTTTTCGTGGAGGAAAAAGTGGCAGAAGAACTCAGCAGGGAGGCGCTCCGAAGGAAGGCTGCTGTAGCCATCTCACCAATCACCTTGGATGACATATTCGTGGAACTGGTAGGGAGTGACATCGAGGAGGAGACAGTCCAGGAGATGCCTGGTGGCGGGGTGATGCAGAAATGAGCGATCCGTTTTTCCAGAGAGCCTGGCGTAAGCTCAGGACAATCGGGGCTCTGACGTACTACGCGGGCATACTACCGATAATCAGGATACCCACCCTCCTGCCGTTCGTCTTCGCTACACCTTTCACAATACTCTTCATCCTGTTCGTCACCGGAAGGGGCGACGCCATCATATACGGACTGGCGGGCGCCATGGCCATGACCGTGGCTCAACAGGGATTGATCCTTGGAGCGGACCTTACCAGCTTCAAGATCGAACACAAGTTCCAGGCCATGGTCGTCGCCTCTCCCGTTTCAGCGATGACGTACATGGTCGCCGTGGCTCTCTCCGAGCTCGCCTTCGCTTCACCTCCGCTAATCATACTCCTAATCATAATTGGGTACACCGTGGCTGGAATTACCGCAGTCTCGTTGTTGGAGATACTGGGAGTGATACTCCTAACATGGATCACGACCAGCTCCATCGGCTTCTTCCTATCAACCTATGTTCTCAATACACGCACGGCTTTCATCACGATCTCTTTCCTTTCTATTCTCGTGTCTGTTCTTCCTCCTGTGTTCTATCCTATCCAGGTCATCCCAAGCCAGTTCAGGTGGTTGGCTGAACTCGTACCCACGACCCACGCTTCGATTCTGCTGCAGAACGCGATTGGGATACAGGTCAACGCTTCGCAGCTGACCCTCAGCTGGCTCGCACTGCCAGCGCTCACCGTTGCTTTCCTATCACTCGCCCTATTCAAGGCCAGGTGGAGGGAACCTTAGAAGAGCCGGGGGGAACGAGCGACCAGCCGTTATGACCAAGGGACGATGGTTCCAAGCAGATTCTCATAACACCCTCCGCCTGCCATCTCGGATGAGCCCCAAGGCACTCATCTCACTCGCTATTGTGGTGTCGCTGTCGCTGGCCATCGGATACTATCTCTTCAGCGCCCCCGGGAACGCCCGCGTCTCACCGCTGCCGTCAAGCTTCACTGCGAACGGCAAGACATTCCAGATCACATACTTGGCCACAACCCAGAGCGAAAGGCAGGCCGGCCTGATGAACAGGAAGATAACAGACACGACAACGATGCTCTTCATCTTCCCAGAGCCTAGTAACTATCCGTTCTGGATGTACGACACGAACTCCAGCCTAGACATAATCTGGATCAACGCCACCGGGACCTCCGGGGTCGTCGTCTACCTAGTGACAGGGGCCCAGAGCTGCTACCTCCCAGTCGGGTGCCCGAACTACTACCCCACCGCCCTTGCGAACTACGTCATCGAAGCGAAGGCTGGGTTCGCCAGAATGAATGGAATAAACGTCGGGACGACAATTCGATTCGGCTGACAACCAGATAGCGCTGGCAGAACCTGGCAGGCCTCACTGTCCGCCCTTCGGTCACCTGTTGTAGAACCACTGCATTCTAGGCGGTTCGATGTTCTCCTGCCAGAGCAGCGCGATCAACTCCCCAACGTGATACAGCTGCTCGGTGAAGGTCTGAAAGAGGCATTCCTCCACCGTCATGTCGAACTTCTCTCCTGATTGGAGAACGAAATCCACGCGCCTCGAGAGCTCAGCTTTGCCGACGCCGGACAGGTAGGAGCGCGTCCCCGACTCCACCTGATTCAGGTGGTCCAAGACCATCTTCATGTCAGTATACTCCTCAGACTTCCTCTCCCTCTTGTAGTCCCTCGGTCTGCCCTTGATTACCCAACTGACTATCCAGTCCTCATTGTCTATCATGTGCACCAAGATGTTCTTCATGCTGTAGTAGCTGGCTTCTCTGTTCTTCTGTACACCTTCCCACGGGAGCTCCGCCAGCTTGTCCCCGAACTTTCTCCTCACTTTCGCGGAATAGTTGTAGAGGCTGACAGCATCCATAAGACCGGCCACGTTGTGTTGTTGTATAAGCTTAGACCACCAGCATCCGTTGCGGACTCGGGGTCGACCCCTCACGACCCTCGACAACGCATGGGCCCGACGTACGAGGTACAATCGGGGTGTCCCGTCAGCGAAATGCCTGGGCCCGGGCTCAACATCATGGCGTTCTTTCAGGCACTGGGCCGCCGCACTTTCAGGGCGACAGAGAGCTGGCTAGTGATAGAGCTCAACTAATAATCTTGAGCGTCAATCAGCCCCACCCAAAGCGAAATGGGCTCCCAAGCGAAGGCACAGCGAACCCTCGTGTGACCCAGCCAAATAGCCGATTCCTTATCTCCTAGCCACCTGAGAAGTAATATCGACTCACCAAACCAAGTGGCGGTTCATGTGCTGTTGAAAAGCGTCGGTGGTCTTGGACCAGGGCATTCGCAGAACCGACATTATCGATTGACCCGACCCTCCGCTCCAAGGTAGAGTTTCCAGCCAGACGACGCGTTGCACGGGTTTGATGAATGCAGACCTTATGTTTCCCCTTCGAGAAATTACAGTTCATGCAAAGCACGGCGTAACCAGACGGGAAACCATTCTTAATCAACCATCGGTAGAACATGTGACCTCCCGAATTCGGCCTTCCGAACAGCGACGTTCGATGCTTAATGCCCTTTCCTTCGATATGATCGATTGTAAGGAAATCACGTTCCGATTCGCCACAACATGCGCATGCGAAAGTTCCCCGCGAGTAATGCCCCATCACTTTCTGAATCACATCTTTCCTGTATCTGTACCCATATTTTCTATTGGCTTTTAGGTAATAATCGTGGTTCTTCTTCCATGCTCGCTTGACGGCTTGCCTCGCTTTGATGGGGTGTTTTCGCCTGTAGGTGGCCGCGTACAGGCGCCTGTACTCCTGTTTCTCAATTGCCTGACACCGCGGACAGTATCTTTGCCTCTTGTTCTTCCGCAGGTACGACTGTCCGCAACATTGACATGGAATCTGTTCAACGGTCATACACGTCGCACCCATTTTTCCGGAATCTCGCACCACGCCCAAGCCATGCTTGCCAACCCCTCTATGCTGCACGTCAGTACGTCCGTACGCTCCATAACCGCCCCTACGTATCTCCCCACAACATCTGGCTCAGCACGCACCACCTCCACCAGAGCGATGCATCCCCGACACGGAATTTCATCGGCCACTATTCTCTCGGACCTCTGTGAGCGGATTGTCTACTACTCAATCGATTGTAGACTAGTCGACATGGGCTGCGGCGAAGGTGTCAGGAGGAACTACTTGAGAAACTCGCCTGAGAACACTTGCTAGGGATACGCAAGCACATTAGCAAACGCAGGAATGGCGATGGACAGCAATTCAGCAATCTCGCTCAAGCGATACCTCGGTCTACTTGGAGTTCTTGATGCCACGACCGCCATAATTCACTTGAAGTAGGCGGGAAGAGCAATCGAGGGAGAAAGAATGATTGATGCTTGTGTGTGTTCCACAAGAGGATGCGCGTCAGGTAAGCTGAACGAACCAAAAACAACACCCAATTCGATTCTACACAACTTTGATCAGAATGACAAGTACGCCAGTTCTCTTTGGAACGCGCAGGTTGGCTCATCAGAGGCCGCTTCTTAATCGATAATCAAACGAGGATGAATGGTTTGGCTGGATTCTCCCAACCACCGGATGAATCCAGAGACATAGGATTACTTATCTGATGGGCCCGGTGAAAGGACACGTTGAACGACGCCACCATCAATTTCCTACGGAAAACATTCAGAGAATATTATTTCAACCGTAGCAATGCGATCGAGTTTCCTGACCAGATTCACTCCCGGGAGTTCGGCTACATCCCCTTCGGCGGCGGCATGGTCCGTCACATGTCGTTCAAGAGCGCTGGCGAAGCCGCAGCCGAGATCCTGAGGCAATCCCCGTCGTCGGTCTACTGCTCGAACGCGAGGTACGCATCTCCGACCCTCCCCATGGAGGAGAAGGGCTGGATGGGGGCCGAACTGATCTTCGACATAGATGCCACGGACATCCCGACTCCCTGCAAGAAGACCCACGACGTCTGGTACTGCGAAAATTGCCACGCGACCGGGAAGCTCCCCAAGCCAGCAACCTGCCCGAAGTGCAAGGGGCCGACCCTCGAGTTCCACGGGACGTGCGGGACGTGCCTGAGCGCAGCCAAGGACCACGCACTCCGCGTGCTCGACTTCCTGACGGACGACTTCGCTGTCTCCAAGGACGACGTCAGAGTATACTTCTCGGGGAACAGGGGGTATCACATCCAAGTCTACGACAAGAGGTTCGAGCCGCTCGACCAAACGGGCCGGGCCGAGGTCGCAGATTACATGCTGGGGCTGTCTCTGCCCGCGAGCCAGAGCATCGCTTCGCTGCTCAGGCGGAGGTCGGCTGCACAGGCGACCGCGGCGTACGGCTGGATGAGGAGAATCACCACGTACACCCAAGCGAAGTCTGGCTACACCGGAACGCTGCAGAAGCTCGTCTCCGAGGCCACGTCCTCGCAGAGGGCACTGATAGACGCCTCCGTGACCACAGACATACACAGGGTCTTCAGGCTGGCCGGGACGTTACACGGCAACACCGGGATGGCGAAGATGAGGATGAACTCGTTCGAGAGCTTCGACCCCCAGACTGATCCCGTCGTGCTGAGCGCCGAACCAGCAAGCGTCAGGACGTCCTTCTGCCCAAGGTTCTCAATCCACGGGCAGGTGTTCGGCCCGTTCAAGTCGGAGACAGTCTCTTTGCCGACTTGGGCGGCAATTTCCATATTAACGCGTGGCTTCGGGGAGGTCGCCTAGTTGGCCGAGACCACGCTGGAGTACCTGAAGAGGCACCTCGACGCCGAAGAACAGTCGGAGAAGCTCACCCAGATCCCTGCCGACCTCTACACCAACGTCGCCTCCTACGCCCAACTCCTCAGGAGGACCGCTGGTTCAGCCAACTCGGAGGTCGCGAACCGCCTGATACTCAGGCAGTCTGAGTTCCTCGAGTCAATGGTCAGGAAGTTGCTAGAAGTCAGGGCGCAGAAGGCGCTGGCACTCAAAGCGGTCGCCCAACTCCTCCCCGAGGAGAGGCACCTCGCCTCGGTCGGTGAGACCTACGGCCTGAAGATGCGGGCCTTCGTTGACGCGGTGTCGTCAGGCCAGCCCTCTGCAGTCGAGCTCGCACGCAAGAGCGAGCTTGAAAGGAGCACGACAGTCCGCTTCGTCAAACACGTCAACGAACTCGTCGGGCTGGACATGCGCAGGTACGGGCCGTTCGAGCCTGAAGACCTGGCGTCTCTTCCCGCAGCCAACGCCGACGTGCTTGTGGCGAGCGGAGAGGCCGTCGAAGTCAGGCCGCGCGAGGCGCCCTAAGAGTAGCTTCTCCAGGTGTGGTTGCACTTCACACACCTGTAGAACTGGGTTGGCGGTTCGTCGCCACTCCTGGTCTGAAGGAACCACCACATCGCTTCGTTGTGGCCGCATTTCGGGCACTCGATCTTAGTGGTCGGAAGCGTGTTGAGCTTGTTCTCCTTGTCCCCGACGACCTTTATCGGAGCGGCAGTCGCGAGGTCCTCCTCCGTGGCCTTCGTGACGGTCTTGCCAGCCTTGTTCTGGTATCCGCAGTTGTCGCATATGTTGGTAATCGCGACCTCCTTCCCTGTCTTTACCTGCTTCAGCTTGAGCCTTGTTCCACACTTTGGACAGAACTTCAGCCCGACCCACCACTGCCGAGGGCTTTCCGCGCGCTTTCGTAGAGCTCCCGAGTCGTCTCCGCCCCGCGCTGGACGCTGTTGACGAACGCCTTCTCTGGTTTTATTCGCTGGGACCGTACCTTCAGTACAAGCTTCTTGATCAGCGGGTGTGGGGGGAGCACTCCTGCGAACGTGACGCTCTTCTCCTCCAGGAGTTCGTGATGGACAATCTCCGCCAGAGAGTAGTCCTCCCCTGTTATCTCAACCGTGAGGCCCTTTTCGTCATCGCTGGTAGTCTGAATCTGCATATTTTGCATAACCGCCCCTTCTTGTCAAGTTGATAAGGATTCTCTCGTCTTACCAAATTAGTCGAGAAAGCCCACCTCCTTCAGCCATGGGATGAATCGCATTGGGGCTTAAGTGAAATGACGTGTACTATCTTCTGGGTGGCATGAAGTCAGCGTTCCGGTTCCGTCTGTATCCGAACCGCAGGCAGGAGCGGAAGCTGCTGAGGATGGTCGTGGCCGCGCGGCGACTCTGGAACGACGCATTGGTTCACCGAAAGCGGCGCTGGGAGGAGAAACGGCTCTCCACCTCATACAGCCAGCAATGCTGGATCTTCACTGCAGAGAGGCACGCAGACCCATTGTTGGGAGGGCTCTACTCGCAGGCAGGACAGGAGATACTCAAGCGCTTGGACAAGGCCTTCAAGGCATTCTTCGAGGGCCGCGCCAGGTACCCGAGATTCAAGAAGTTCTCCGCATCAGGCTCGTTCACCTATCCCCAGGCGTACAACGGGTCGGTGAAACCCGACGTGGCTCGGAAGAGGCTCTTCCTCTCGAAGGTAGGGAATATCAAGGTCGTATTCCACAGGGAGATGCCGCCCTCTGAGAGGTTGAAGACCTGCACGATGGTCAGGGAACCGAACGGTGAATGGTACGCCTCGCTGATGTACGAAGACGACGTGCAGATACCGGAACCTGTGAAGGCATTCACCTCGCCTCTCGGTATAGACTTGGGCCTGAAGTCGCTCATGGCCACGACGGACGGGGTGAAGATCCCTCACCCGCAGTTCCTCAGGAAGGCCGAGAGGCGGCTGAAGAGCCTCCAGCGGAAACTCTCCAGGACGCGGAAAGGCTCGAAGAACAGGAAGAAGGCGCGCAGGCGGCTAGCCATCCAGTCGTCCAAGGTCGCCCGACAGCGAGCGGACTTCAACCACAAGCTGAGCGCTGAGCTGGTGCGGAAGCACGATTTGGTCGCCTTCGAGGACCTGAAGGTCAGGAACATGGTCAGCAACCACGCCTTGGCGAAGTCCATCGCCGATGCCGGGTGGGGCCAGCTTCGAAGTTTCTCAGAGTACAAGGCGGCCCGCTCCGCGAAGCTCGTAGTCAGGGTGCCTCCGGCCTACTCGACGCAGGAGTGCTGCTTCTGCGGGGCGCTGAACCAGACCCCTCTCAGGGTCCGCGTCTTTGACTGCCGGGGTTGCAAGAGGACAGTGGACCGCGACTTCAATGCGGCCTGGATTGTGCTGAAGCGAGGACTCGCTCAGGTAGGGCAGGACATGCCCGAACTCAAGCCTGTGGAGACGGCGCCTCTACCCGCCCCGGCAACGGGACGCGCAAACCCGGCCGGTGAAGCAGGAACTATACGCGACGGGAATCATGCCACCCAGCAAGAAGCTCGTCGCTGGAAACTCACGACCTTCAGTTGTGGGAGGATGTCACGGCCGAATAGGCGTCTGCCCGAAGTCGTTGGCGAGCTTCCTTTCTTCCACGTTCCCGCACTCGTCGCACTTGGCCCTGTTGCCTCCCTTCTGCATCGGCCTGCCGCAGTTGCCGCACAGGGCGTAAACGACCCCCATCCTGTCGTCATCGACCGAGAGGTGGATGATGCCGTTCATCGTGCTATGGATTCCGCACCTGACTATGTCACCCAGCTTGACCGGCGGTGGCCCCCGCACTCCCCTGCCCGCCTCCCTTGAGCGGAGCATGACCGTGCCCGTGAACCCCTTGTCCGTGGGCTTGCCGTTGACGTAATAGATCTTGACTCCGGCAGTGCTTGTCGCGGCGTTCTCCACTTGGCCGGTCACGTAGTCGCCGGTCTTCAGGACTCCCGCGTCCACCGACGGCTTTATCGAAATCTCCATCTTGCGAAGGTCCTTCTGCACAGTGCCGACGGCGAGGGCTCTCAGAAGACCAGAATCGTCGTAGACGTGCGGCCCAGGGAGGTATTCCTCGGACACGGCCAGCTTGTCTCCAGGCAGAGCTACGGGTTTCTTCTCCATGTTACTTCACTCTCTTTACTAGGCCTACGGTCAGCTCTATCCATTTCGGTCTCTGCAAGAACTCGCCTATCTCCCTTCCTTCGAGGAGGGCGACGAGCGCGTCTGCCTGGGGAATCGACAACACCGGCCTGTCGAACGTGAACCCGTCGACCGATATCCTCGGGCACGCCGTCTGGACGAACGCCTCAATCTCCCTGTGGGGTGCGAGCCGCTCCGGAGTTATGTCCCTCAGGGCCAGCTGTACGACCTTTCGTCCGTGCATCTCTAGCCTCTGGGAGATCCACCTGCTCCTCCCGAGCATCCTCTGACCCTCCTTCATCCCCGTTATCACGCCGAAAACCCTCGCGTCCAGGGCCTTGTAAACGGCAAGAACAGCGCGTTTCCTCCTCTCTCCGGCAGCCTCTTCCATGCTCACCACCTCGTCGAGGTACGGGTCGAGCATGAAAGTGGGCTTGCCGGTAGCCAGCGCCACTCCCACCGCATGGAACTCGCTCTCGCCCAGGAAGCAGAAGGCGTCGACCGAGTCGCGGAGTGGGTAGATCGTCGAGAAGTCGCAGCCGAAAACTTGGCTGTCCATCAGGAGGTTGTTCTTCTTCCCCAGCGACACCTCGAAACCACCGTCCTCAAAGATGGCCTTGACCCTATCAAGCTCTTGCATGTGCTGGCTGAACGTCACAAGGCCGAGCCTGTGGTAACCACAGAGCATCTTTGCCGCCTTCTCCGCCACACCGTCGAACTTCACGTCGTCTACAGCGTCGATCAGGTACGTGAAGTCTCCGACGGTCTGGACCGTCGCGTTATGCCCTATGTGCAGCGCCATGTCGGCCTGCAACTTCGGCACGTCGTCGTCAACCGTGTCGCAGATCCCGAAACAGGTGTCGCCTGCGAGTATGCACGTGACGCCGTACTTCTCGCGAACCCTTCCCATCAGCTCCTTCGTCTGCCTGAGCAGCCCGCCTGGAGCGTTGACGAGGATGGTCCGGGGCCTCTTCTCCTCTATGAGCCTGAAGACTTTGGCCTCGTCTATCCTGACGGTCATTGCGTGACCGGCTTCTCTAGCTTGACCACTTCGGTGTGCGTCTTCATCGGGAGCTTGGTCGACGCGGCTTTCATGCCCTCCTTCGCCTTCTCAAGGTTCTCCGCCATCACGCTCATCTCCAAGATCACGCTCCCGGCTTCCACCCTGGCCGCCAGACCAATCGGCTTGCCGAAGGCCTTCCTCATGCCTTCCTGGAGCCTGTCCGCGCCCGCGGTCGCAATCATCTTGTTTTCGCGAAGCACGAGGTGTGGAAATGTGACCACTTTCAGGTAGAAGTTCTCCTCCCCCAAAAGCGCGACCTTCTTGCTGGCAGCCACCCGCGCGGCTTCCAGGGAGTTGTGCCTTATCTGGACCCTCCCTTCCGAGATGAGCTTCAGCATCACGTCGTAGTCGGGCCTAGACTTCCCAGTGGTAAAGCGTGCTACCTTCGGGTTTGGCGCTCCCGGCGCGAACTTCTTGCTGTAGAACTGGCCTTTCCACTCCCGATAGTTCCTTCCGTGGATTATCCCTCACCTTCGAGAATCCGCCCCTGGGGACTCCTAATTAACCTTCATTCCGCTTCGCCTCCTGTAGACGAGGCTGTTCGCGAGTTAGAGCTGGACGCCCCTTTGATCTTGACGGAAATTGGTCCCGGGGCCAGACATCATATCCTCCAAAATGACCCTTGTGGTACCCATCCGGGGCGAAGAACTCCAAAGCTCTTTCGGCTTCTTTCAGCTTGCCACCAAGAAGAAAAGGAAGTAGCTCTTGTAAGACACGGTAAGCTCTCAACCCTCCAGCCACACATTCCCAAATGGGCTTCAGCTTGCCATGTCTAGGCCTCGGTTTTTGCGGCCGGGCGACTCCGAAGCAGTCGCAAAGTTTGAAAATCGGAGCCTCTTCCGTCATTCCTGTCCTAAGCTCGAGGGACGTGACATCTGTTCTCTTGGAATAGTGAGCGACGATGCCCGATTCTCCCTGAACCAGACCACCCGACCATGCCCTATCGATTGCATCGTGCATTATGACCTCCGGCACCATTCCCTGGCGTTGCCTGCGCACTCCCGGCTTCAACAGCCATCCTTCCGGCGTCTCGATTCCCAGCCTTTTCACGTGATGATAGATCATACACGGTGCCGCGTAGCCCAGTCTGTTCGCGGCCTCTCTGGCGTTCTTGCTCGTCTTCACGATATCCTCGAAATAGCTCGCGAACTTGTGGCTCCAAGCAGGCGGTCTAACATACCAATGGTCAGGGTCCTCGATACCAAGCTTCTTCATATGATACCGTACTGACGAAGGACCTCCGTATCCCATCCTCTCCACAGCTTCCAGCAGCCCTTTGCTCGATTTGATCACGCCTTCGAAGTACGGCTTGAACTCGGGGCTGTGAACAGGCGGCCTGGTCCCTTCACTCGGCACCCAGAACGCCTCCGATGACCGACGCGAACTCCTCCATGGTGAACGCAATCCAATCCGCGTGGGGCATAACAGCACCCACCCACTCCCTCAGCGACGGAAGGTCAATCTGAGTGGCCTCCACGAGGGCGCCGCACTTGATCCCAGGGTACACCTCTTTCAGCCTCCTGAACATGTAGTCGACGTAGATGCCGTTCCTCTCCATCCAGCCCAGCGCGACCCCCGCCTGCTCTCGCTCATCCAGCACTCCACCACGAGGTTCATCCTGGGAAGAAAGTAGTCTGCTACGATCGACCTGCCCTTGTATGGGAAGACCTCGTGCACCCTGTATGGAACCCTGAGAGAACGGCGTTCCTTTCGGTCTCGCTGAGGTTGAAGTAGTTGATGGGACCGACCTCATAGATATAGGACATCTTGAAAAAGGAGGATTGAATCGATTTAACGGTGGAGCTTGAGAAAAGATTGGGTGCACTCACCGAGTCTAAATCAACGCAACCTCTCTTCATCTTTGACATGGGAGGCGTAGTCACCAAGTGGAAGAACAACGATCCACTCGTCAAGTTCGTTGCCGATAGGTACGAGGTTCCGTTTGGCAGAATGAAACAGGTGATGGAAGAAGGCCTTGTGGAATTTGAATCCGGCGGACTCTCCTCTCATGATTACATCGCTACCTGTCTCAGAAGAGTGGGAAAGAAGATGAAGAAGGGAGATGACGCGGATTGGCTCCTAACATTCCCGATCCAGAGGCTCGCCAGACTGAGGAGAGGAACAGTGGAAATCATCAGACTGCTGCGGCACAGGGGATACAGGGTATACGCACTCTCGAACACTTCTCCTCCTCATGTCGAGATGGGAAGGAGACTTGGGTGGGACACGCTGTTTGATGGGTTATTTGCTTCATGCGAGATAGGAGCAGTAAAGCCTAGCAGACGGGCTTACCAACACGTTCTCAAGCAGGTGGGTGCACCACCTAACCAGGCAGTGTTTATCGACGACAATGAGGCCAATGTCGTCGGGGCCGTGCGAGTTGGGATTAAGCGGTCATTTCAATTTCGTTCCGTCCTGCAGCTTAGGAGGGACATCGCCGGAATTCTGAGAGAAACCTAGCCGTCAGTGCAAGTGACTTGGCAGGATGATCAAGAGACCCACTTCATCTCCAGCGACCTCGTCCCCTTCACCTTCACGTCCACCTTCCTCCTGTAGACGGGCTTCTCCTCGCCCTCGACCCTCACCTCTAGCTCGTGTACGCCGATGTCCGCGATGGTCAGCGGGAAGATTATCGTGTAGCCGCTCTCAGTCTCGCTGATGGGCGTGGCCAGGGCCTCGGCCCCAGGCCTGGGCACTCCGTCCACGCAGAGGGAGACCTTCCTAGGGAGCTTCGTCCTCTTCCACCTTCCGCTTATGGACAGCGGGGTGAACGACTCCGCGCTGTCGGCCTCCATCTGGAAGGCCATTTCTTCCTCCGCCTCAGGCTTCATCCCAAGAGCCTCCTCTCTGCCGCTCCCCTTCACCTTCGCCCGAGGCGCAATCGTCGTGAGCCCGCGGAGCCTAACCAGAATGAGCTGCTCCGGCGTCAGCATTTTCACCCTCCAGAAGGCCAGCACCAGGCCGGCGAGAAGGAACGAGCTGGCAGGGATTAGCTTCAGCGTGGCCGTCGGAAGTGGGGAAGAGAAGACCATGCCGACCAAGAAGGACGAGAGAAGGATCACCAGCTGCCTCGGGCTGACCCAGACCACCCTGAGAGGTATTCCCCTCCTCGCCCAGCGGCTCGTCTCCTTGAACCAGAGAATTCGGACCACGTGGGGGAATAGCCTGTAAGAATTTAACGAAACGAACGGAGAATCATTTGCTCTCTAGGCATGGGTACGGTCGCCGGGAATACCACCCAACAAGATGGGTGGAAATCCATTCGAGGCGATACCCTAACGACGGCTTGTAAGAGGGGTAAAGGTTAATGGATTTCGATGCGGCGCAAGCTAAGGCATGCCAAGCAGAACAAGAAATGTCTCTCTTGTGACAGGCGGATCTGGGCTCCTCGGATCTAGGCTTGTGCGCAGATTGCTGGACGACGGTCAGAAAGTGAGGGTTCTCGACACAAGGTATGGAGAGCTCAGTGAATTGAAGTCACACGATGGTATGGAATTCTTTGGTATTGGTAAAGACGAGTTGCATGGAGGAATGGTGGACAGGCGCACCGTTGAGGAAGCCACACGCGGGGTGAATATCATTTACCATCTTGCAATCAACTGGGACGGCTTTACTTGGAGACACAGACTCCCACTTCCAGACTTGTTCGGGGCCAACATCAGAGGCACCCTCAATCTGCTCGAAGCAGCGCGGTCCCACAGAGTGAAGCACTTGCTCTTTTCGAGCAGTTCTGCGGTCTATGGGGATACCCAACGCACGATTTCCCTCCGGGGTCGTCCTCTATCGGAGAACGCCGCTGACGAAGATGCGGTGTGCAGACCCGAGCTTTGGGATGGAGACCCTGGACCTGCATACGCAGTTGTGAAACTGGCGCTTGAGAAGCTTTGCTTGATGTATCACCATCAGTACGGGTTACCGGTCACGGTCTTCAGAATAGAGTACGTTTTCGTAGATCAAAAGCAGGTCGATGACGGTGCGAATATTCACGTCGACGACGTCGTTCGAGCATTCTTGCTTGCTACTTTGAACCAGAAAGCCTACGGCCAAGTTTTCAACATTGCTTGTGCTGCGCCTTACATATCAACCAGAAAAATCGAGAAAACACTGGGTTGGAAGCCTTTGAGGACCAGACAGTTCCTTGAAGGAGTAGGTCGAGATTGACCCTTCCTCTCTTGCTTTGAGCCTATAATGTATCTGACCAAAGTTAGTGTGCGGTCGCCGGGATTTGAACCCGGGTTACCTGCTCCCCCCGGTTCTCTTTGGAGGGTCGATGTCCCCACTCGTCGTGATCGTCTCTTCTCTTCACGAAAACCCCTCGCACGCCCAAACCCTCTCTGGATGTGACGACCCGACTGATAGCGCCAGAGCTTGGCAGATTGCCTTCACAGCATCGGGCGACCTTGCTGTTTCGTTGGTGACCTCGACCCAGCAGACACCCGCCCTGTTGTAGAAATCGACCTTGGCGCGGTCGTGGATGGAGCTTTTCTTGCCTGAGATTTCTACTACAACCCTCCTCTTGCGGCTCAGGACAAGGTCCGGCAGGAACGCCCTAGGAACCGCCTCGCCGCCGCACTCAAAACACTTGGTAGTGGGAAGCGGGTCGTGAGGACCTATGATCAAGGCATCGCCGCCGTCAACAGTGAACTCCGCCTTGCAGCGCACGCATCTTAACGAAGACCAATCGACTACCCTGCAGTCGCGCTCCGCCGCTATGCCGTACCAGTTGAGCGAGGCGAGGAAGGAGGCTTCTGCCTCTGTTTGACTGATCCTGAATTCGGACCGGTTCCTGCTAAACCTGTTCGGGTTCGCGGCTGTGGTTGTTGTGCTCCTCGCCCTTTTCTATTGCATTCGTCTCGTCCAATTCGCTGCCGCTTTCTGTTACAGCCGCGTTCTTTGGCAACTTCGCGATGCCGATGTACCTCGTGACCACCTTGCCGTGCACCCTGCTGACCTCCTGGGCGAAGGCGTAGGGGCCGGTCCTAGCTGCCCTAGGGTATAGCTTGCCCTTGATCAGTTTCATGTAGAAGACGATCGCGCACAAGGCTCACTTCCATTTGCCTGCTGCACTTAATCGCCCACTTTGCCATGGAAGACCCGCGCGACAGGTACGCTTATCTAGTGCCATTATGGTATTAGTGGTAGAATGGCAGAATCCATAACGACGATAGACAAGGCGGGGAGGGTGGTGATTCCCAAGGAGATCAGGGAGAGGATGAATCTGAGGGAGGATAGCGCGCTTCTCGTGGCAGAGACAGGCAGGGGAGTCCTAATCCTGAAGAAACTCGACATGAAGGAAATCGCAGATCGACTCAGAGTGGAGCTTAAGGGGAAAGATGTGGGTGCGATAGCCAGAAGAGTCGAAGAGGAGTCGAATGAGCGAGTCAGAAAGGGAGAGCGCCCCAAGACGCTTCGTGGTTGATACAAACGTCTTCGTTTCAGCGATAAAGCCCTTCTCAAGGCTCAGCCGAACAGCCCGTACTGACACCGGTTCTCTGACCCTCTTGATGAGATTGGTCACCGATACCGAGCTGGAGCTATTCGGCAACCTCTGGCTGTTCGACGAGTACAAGCGACTAGCCGAGGAGTTGAATTCCGAGACAAGCGAATTGATTCTCGGGCAACTCACAGGGAAGATGCGCGGAGTTATGGAAATCGGGGAGGAAGCTGTGGCACGCTGCAGGCCGTACCTCCCAGAACGGGAAGCCGCAGACATTTTACACGCGGCGACATGCCTCCAGTCGGGCGCTGTCCTGATCACCAACGACAGGGATTTCGACAGAATCAGGGATTCGGGGATAATCGAGGTTTGGAGCATCGGCGAGGCGATTAGAAGGCTATTGATTCGGAGGTAGCAACATCATTCGACGGGCCCGTCGTCTTGGGCACCGCTGGCGCGCGGGACTGCCCGACGCATAGCTGTTTTCGGTGGCGGAGGTTCATGAAGACGCAGCCGCTGAGCCTGCGCAGAGCCTCTTCAGCGCGTTGCGGGTCCCGGACCTGAAGTGAGAGGCATTCCAAGGCCCCAGTATTTTGAATGCGCCTTTGAACGTCACGTCCCATTCGGCTTCGACTGCGTCGTCCTTGACGGCCACCGTCTGCTTGCCCCTGAACGGTCCGTCTACGTATTTGATTGTGAGCATCCTGCTCTTCTCGTCAACAATGACCTCCGCCTTTCCCTTTCCTCCGAACGCGAAGACTACATCGGCCGTGGTCTTCTCCCCTCTTCCAGTCACTCTGAATTCCTTGGTCCCGTGCCAATAGGCGGGGATTCCGTCAAGGTTGGAGACCTTGCCCCAGACCGGACCTGGGTCTCCGCTGAATTCGCAGCTCTCAAGGAATCGCATGGGAAGCTCGACTCAAGGCGGGGCGGGGTGGTTATATGTTGCACAGTCACACAACGATTCGGGAAGCGTAAGGTAGGTTGGGAGGGTCAGAAGAAGGGAAGACGGCTAGCAGGGTCAGAGTGGATGGGGAAGAGGCAGTCCTGCACATCACCGACCAGTCCGTCATGTTCGAGAAGGGCGGTACCTCAACGCGGCTTCGGTGTCGACGAGGCTATTACATTCTACGTCCCCAAGTTCTGTTGCCTTAGTGGTTCATCAAATCTCTTCGACATGACCACAAGGCTGTCGTCGTTGAGGTCAAACTAAAGAAGGCCTGACGTCGAGCCTACAAGAGAATCTAATTGCCGTATGTCCTCCCCCGCGCAATCAGTAGCGCCGACAGGCTGGCACTGGTCCTCGTCTTCGGAGCGCTTTCAGTGCTAGAAGCGTGCTCCAAGGTCGATGGAATAAGGAAGGTCGAGATGCCATGCGAGCGCGTCTGCGTGGCCGAACTCGACCCTCAGTCCCAGCGTTCGGTGACCAAGCTGGCGGGGGTCCACAAGCTCTCTCCCTTGCTGGCCCACTTCACAGGAGACGAGGGTGTAATCGACCAGCTGATCAGAACGATTCTCAAGGAAACCGACGTAGAGAGGTTCGCTGTCAGCGCCTACGAGGTGCCGGAGGGAGACCACGAGGCGCTCACGAGGTTCATGCTGGACGCCTTCAGGGCCGCGGGCTCGAAGAAGGTCAAGCTCCTCAGACCGAGAGACGGCGAGCTACTGGCCGAGCAGGTCGTCTCACGAGACGCCCTCGACATCATCGCTTTCCCGTACAAAGGCGGCTACGGGCTGGGGCCGACCGCGTGGGTTCCAGACCCTGCGCAAATGAGGGAGAGGGATCTCGCCAAGCCATCGCCGCATCCAGAGATCTCTTTGTCTCCGAGACTGGCCCAGTTGTTGCTCAACCTCTCCGGTCTCTCAGCAGGGCAGAAGCTGCTCGACCCCTTCTGCGGTTCCGGGACAATACTCACAGAAGGCCTCTTCAAGTCGTTCACGTGCATAGGGATGGATTCGAATCCGCGCCGCCTCCGCGACGCGAAGAGGAACCTCATGTGGGCGAAGAACTCGGGCGCACGGGGTACCTTCGCACTGAAGCTCGGAGACGCCACGAACCTCGGGTCGGCCTTGGGAAGCGAGAAGGTCGACGCGGTGGTCACCGAGCCGGTCCTATTGCCTCGCATCGAGTCAAGGCTGGGAACTGCAACCGCAACCGAGCTTGTCGAGCCAGCCGGGGAAACCTATGCGCACGCCCTGGCTTCCATGGCGGACGCGCTGAGGCCGGGCGGAAGGATTGTCATCGTGGTGCCCGTAGTCCGCACGGCCGAAGGCAGCGAAGTGTCAATCAGCCTCGACGGCGCTCCGCTCGGACTGAGGCAGTTCCAGCCCGGCCTCGTCTCCTTTCAATATCCTGTCCGGCTCTCCTTCGAGAGCACGAGGTGGATACGGAGGGCGGTCTACGTCTTCGAGTCGCGCCGCTGACCTTCCTTCAGCGCCAGCACCGCTTTCCTGAACACGCCTGTCATGAGGTTGAGTTGGGGGTCTGCGAGCTCCGACGAGGCAGCAATCCGTTTCCCTACTTCGCGGAGGTTCTTCACTTTGTAATCCGGTATTCCCGCAGAGGCTGCCAGGTCGTGGAGGCTCTGGGCGAACACGTCGCGGGTTCTCTTGCTCTGAAGGTCGACCTTCCGACTTCCGCCCCTCAGCGTCAGGTAGAGCAGTATGGCCACCGCATGGCCGACGTTCAGCGTCCTGTAGCCGGTTCCCGTGCTTATGACTGTCGTGACATCGCACGACGCTATCTCCTCGTTTGTGAGGCCGGTCGTGTCCCTTCCAAACACAAGGCACGCTGTCCTCGCAGCGCGCACGATCGTCGACAACCACTCGGGCCTGACCATTCGCCTGATCACGTTCGACCCCCTGCTAGCCCTGATCGCGGTTGTTGCCACGAGCAGCTCGTTGCTCCTCCTGAGCCTGCCAAACGTGACGACCTTCGCGTCTTCGAGGACATCCGCGGCGTGCGCGGCATACACGGTGGCCACAGACATGTCCACCTTCGGATTGACAAGATAGAGTCTCGCCACTCCGAAGTTCTTCACGACCCTCGCCACTTGGCCCAAGTTGACAGGGTACCTGGGCTCCACCAGCGCGACGGAGAAGCCTTTTGGAATCACGGCTAGGCCAGCATGCGGCTGGATAAATCCTGTTCTGGTAACCTATCGTCGAGTGGTGACTAAATACGAACATTGGCCATGCTATGGTGGTTATGCCTTATCCGTCGAAAGGCAATCGAACGCGAGCGGCTATGCCCTCTGGGTGCCATCTCGCGTCAATCAATGGGATGTCTGAGTGTGGTTCGCTCAGGAGCGGGAGGTGAGTGAAGCTGTGATGGGGAACGAGCAGACGACGGCTCCAATCCTCAGAGCTGATGCCTCCAAGGTAACTTGTCCGACGACAAGTTGCCAGAACCATAAATCCCTCGTGTCAGCTCTGCAGCTGCGCCACGAGAGCTAGAACTTCGTTCGGTGACAGCGAATACACTCTCCGATGGCTCCACCCTCCTACCCGACGGCCTCCAATCTTCGCAACGACCGCGGCAACCTCCCTCCGCCTCAGTGCGAAGAGGCGTTTGATTCCGGCCACCTGAATGGCAGAGAGAACTATCTTAGGTTTCATCCCGACGATGACCGAGTTGACCTTGGGCTCTGGGGAGAACGCCGACCTGGGGACTCTGTCGAGGGCCGAGATCTCCGACGAAGCCTGGGCGACCACCGAAATGGCCCTGTAGTCTCTGCTGCCCGGAGGCGAGACAACCTTCTTCACGAAATCCTCCTGAAGGAGGACCACGGCTCTGTCGTAGCGGAGCTGGCTGATCCATTCAACGAACGAAGCGGAGCGGGAGTAAGGAAGGCTCGAGACCAGGACGTCGAACTCCGGTTTTTCCTCGAAGGCGTCTGCGAGGTGAATCCGCGCACTGCTGTTGCCAACGACGTCGAGTGTCTGACGATAGTTCTCTTCGTCCACCTCGTAGCCGTCGAGCTGCGACGACGTACGACAGAGCTCCTTAGTCAGAGCGCCCTTGCCCGTTCCAATCTCCAGCACCCTCTCGCCGCTCCGGATGTTTGCGAGCGAAGTGAGCCGCGCAACCACAGCGGCGTCGACGAGGTAGTGCTGTCCCAGCCTCCGCCTTTTCATTTTCTTATGAACAGGTTGATCCTTTCGTCGCCTGACAGCTCTTGAACTATGCGCTTGGCTATGAGCTTGGCCGGTTCCCTGAGCCCGACCCTCTTTTGCAGGTCGTCGAAGCTCGAGAACGGTTGCTTCTCTCGCATAGCGACGATCTCCTTCATGAACGTCTTGCCTATTCCGGGAATAAGCTCCAGACCGTGGAGCCTCGGCGTCAGCGGCTGCAGCTCGTTGAAGTAGGCGACGTACTTCGCCTCGCTCGCCTTCACGAGTGTCTCGACAACCTGCTGCAGGGCGCTCACCGACTCGGGCGAGAGCTCGCCAAAGGTAAGCTTCCCGAGCACGCTCGCGATCTTCTCCCTCCCTTCCTTCCCAATCTTGACCTTCTCCCCGACCTCGAAGTCTTGGTTGTCCATGGCCAGCAACTCCAGCAGCGTCAACCTCTCCTCCCCGATGGCCTGCACGATGGCCCCCTCCCTGCCCTTGATTACTGCGGACTTGCCCCTAGGGAGGAAGTCAAGCACGTATGCGAACTCTTCGTATTTCTTGTCGGCAGGGAGCATCTTTCAGCACCGTTTCCTCAACTAGCCAATCTAGCGGGAGCGCAGCTCCTTCGGATGTGGTAGTGTCGGTTGGTGCACGAAGTCTCGCCTTGCCTATGCGGCATCGTAATGCTATTCGTATATAAAAAAGCGTCAGCCGAAGAGAAGAGTCTCCCGCGCCCTTCTCCTAACCTGCCTCACCTGCCTGACCGGTCTCAGGATGGCCTTTTCAAGTTCCTCCATATCCCACCTCGCCTTCTTCGTCTTGACCCTATCCTTGAAGTATCTGACAAACTTCGCCGCCTCGTCTATCGGTAGCTGGAGTTCGTACCCATCAAGCCCGGCTGCGTATATGGGGCACCTCTCTATCCCCAGCCCCCTCCTCAGCGCCTGACAGAGCTTCTTCAGCACCTCCCTGTCCTTCTGGGAGATCAATACCCTTCCCTCTGTCTTGCCGATGGTCCCCTCAGCCTCGTACCAGTTTTCCACATCTTGCAAGTCCCACTCCCTTGGGTTCGGCTCGCGCAATCCCGGCCGCCAACCTCCTCGTCACTCGCGTTAGTTCTTTAAGCTCCACGCGTGCACCTCGGTCCAGAAGTGAAAGATGCAGAATCGGACACGCTGAGGAGGAACGAGAAGGGGGTCGTCAGCTTCTGCGAAGTAATTCACTGGCTACTCAGGAAGGAGAGGGAGTCGCACCGCCAGTCGAGCGCGATTTAACCGCCGACCTCATAAATGGTTCAGCAGCCGCGCGTTCTTAGCCGCTCAGGACTTCGGGCGCAGTATCTTCAGGGTCTTCTCGAGCGTCTCTGTGGGCAGGAGCTTCCTCCAGCCGGACGTGAACGTCCTCAGCTCCTCCATGGACTTTGGCATGACGTTGATTACCTCGACCGCCTCCTCTTCCGTGAGGCCGCACTCTGTTTCCAGCTCCTTCTTCATCTTCTTGGCAGCCTCAGGGGTCGCCTTCGCGAACTTGGTTGTGTAGTCCAGGGTCCTCTTCTGAATCTGGTCTGCTTTTTCCACGTTCAGTTTCTGGAGAATCTGGTTGGCCTCCGGGATGGTCAACACCTTCTTCACCAGTTTCTCTGACATCAGCTTCCACCCAGCGGCGCCACATGTTCCTTCCTGGCTATGACCTTCTTCATCTTGTCACCAACAGGTACTTCGAGCGTAATCGTACGCCTTCCAGTCTCGGTCACAACGCCAACAAGGCCGTTGAACCTCCTGTGGGGCATGCCCTTCACCTGTGAGGGGTCTATCTTTATGACAACCCTGTCGTTCGGAGAGTACTCTCTGAGTAGGCTGCTCAGACCCTTCTTCTCGTTCGTGCTGAGAAGCGCCCTTGTTCCTCGCCTATAGCCGTGAGATTTGGCCATTAAGTGCAACCCCACCGTTCAAAGGTTCTTAACTTCTCTGTATTGAACGCAACCACGCCTCGCGTTCCTTCTGCCGCCATGGTTCCGTGGGCTTGTGGCTTTCGGCAACGACCCACGCATCGAGGCCACGCCTGATTTCTTCTGCGCTCATACCTACCAGACTCGGAAGCCTTGGTGCCACATATGGCAACGAAATCGCCCTCGAAGTTCTCGGAACAGCTTCTTTCAGTACGAAATCTCTGAACCTTCGCTTCCTTGCTCCTTCGGGCATCTTGGGCCCCATCCTCAATAGAGATACTGTTGCTCGGGTGCCCGTAGCTCTCGCACAATAAACAGTGAGACAGAATCCTCCTCCTCTGGATTGCCTGGTCACGACATCGGGTTTAGTACCGAACCTAGCCGATGCATAATCAACAAGGCCACAATCCAAACTGCACATTCTGATTATCGGTACTTCGACTCCAGAGGTAGTGATCCTATGAACACCGACTGTCCCTTCGGTAATCATGAACCACCCCATCGCGGTCGTTTCCTCGTTAGACCAAACAGGCAAGGTTCTCACGCCATACATCTCCAGTAGTGACACTATCTTACGCAAACATAAGCCCCCCCTTCTCTACCACTTTCATAATGTCAAATCGCAGGCATCTAACTTGGATTCCTAGAACTTCCGAAACCGAAGGCGAAACCAGCTCGCCGCTTACGAACCTCTTGACTGGGAGGCCACCGTCGAGCTCGGCGTCTATCATCAGGGTCCTCCCGCGAGCTTTGGCCCTGACGCTGTACACAGTCTTCGAAACGGGCCTCTCGTTTGGCCTGTCGAAGACCACGGTCGCGTTTCGGAAAGCCTTCGCCAGCTCTCCAAGCTCCTCGTCGTTGATTTTGGCGATGGCTATCGCGGTGATTCGGGTGTGGAATCTGAAGGTGGGCAGCTTGGTCGGCTTGGAGGGAAGAATACGTCCACGGGAGACTGCAACGCGTCCCCCCCGGCCTCCCGCAACGAATCGCTTCGGCACCTTCCGAGCCCTCGGGTTCTTCAGCTCGACGACGAAGGGCCGGCCGGTTCCCCCCACGGCGCTCTCCATGTCTTCGCTTCCAATCCAGGTGAACTTGGCTCCGCTTGCGCCAGTGGCCGCTACCAACTTCCTCCCCACCTTCTCCTCCACACTCGGCGAGGTGTCGAAGCCAGTTTGCCCGCAAGACTCGCATCCCTTGCCCATGCAGACCCTGCACAGCTCCCGTCTCTGAGCGACGCCTCGGGGCTTGGCGTACCTTCCGTAGAAGAAGAGGGGCCTCGATTGCAGCTTGATCTGAGAGCCTCCAAAGTCCACGAGGATCGTCAGGTCTGGGTTCGTCTTGTTCTGCTTTTTCCTTAGCTCCTGCGCGAGCCTTGCGGCCACGAGCGCCGACAGCTGTGTCTTGACGGTCTGCTTCCCTTTCAGTCGGAGCGTCGACCTGATTTCGTCCTCCCTCTCTTGGACGCCCTCGGGCATCATCACGCCCACGCCGAACGTCCCGAACTCGTAGCGCGCAGCCTGGCGACGCGCGCTCTCCGACACAGGTTCGACCCGGTCCATCAGCCCGGCGCAAATGAAGCAGTCGCTTCCGCGCACAACCTCGAAATCCTTGGCGTTGCCAGCCTGACGCTCGAAGCAAGCCTCGCAGAGGCGATACCTCTCGAGCGCCTCGGTCAACCTACTGACCACCCATTCGGCGTACCATCTGTCTGAATTCGCGGCCCTTGCTACTCTTCGTCAGCGACTTCATCTGCTTGTACCTGGAGAGCAGCTCCCTGACGTCTTTCTCCGTCCTTCCTGATCCCCTCGCTATCCTCTTGACCCTGGACGCGTTGATCCGTTCTGGGTCGGCCCGCTCGTCGCCTGTCATCGACTGAATAATCGCCTTGTACACCTTCACCCTGCTCTCCGCCTTGTCCAGCTCATCGACGTTCACCGCGCCGGACAACCCTGGGATGTGTTCCATCACCTTCTTGAAGGAGCCGAACTTCTTCACCTGCTCGAACTGGTAGAGCAGGTCGTCCATCGTCAGCTTCCCTGACATCATCCTCTGGACCCTCTTCTCGTCGACTTCTATCTCGGCCGACTTCACCATCTCGACGAGCGCCTTCAGGTCGCCCATGCCGAGCAGCCTTCCCACGAACCGCGTCGGCACGAACTCCTCGAGGTCGTCTATCCTTTCCCCAGTGCCGACGTAGAATATCTTCGAGCCAGTGGCTGCAGACGCAGCGAGAGCGCCGCCTCCCTTGGCCGCGCCGTCGAGCTTCGTTACGATTATTCCACCGACGGGCGAAGCTTGGTGAAATGCCAGCGCCTGGTTGTAGCACTGCTGCCCGATCGTCCCATCGATAACGAGGACGCTGTAGTCTGGCTTCACTCCGTCAACGATCTCTTTCATCTCCTTGAGGAGCCCAGACTCCTCCTTGTGCCTTCCCGCTGTGTCAACGATGATTAGGTTCTTCGACCCCTCGAAGTGCTTCCTCCCCTCCTTCGCAATCTTGACCGAGTCCTTCTCCTTGTCATTGCTGAAGACGTCCACCCCCGAGGCCTCGCAGAGCGTCCGGAGCTGCGTCACCGCGCCGGGCCTGAACGTGTCCGCAGCGACCACACCAACCTTGAACCCGCGCTTCGTGAAGAGCCTCCCCAGCTTCGCGGTGGTAGTGGTCTTGCCGGAGCCCTGGACGCCCAGCATGACTAGGACGCTTGTCTTCGTCTTGTCGAGCTGCAGCCCGCCCTCTCCCCCGAGCAGGCGCGCCAACTCCTCGTACAGGATGGAGACGACCTGGTCTTTCCTTGTCACCCCTCCAGTGGGTTTCTCTTCAAGGGCTCTCCTCTGGACCCTGTCGGTCACCTCCAGAGCAATCTTCACGTTGACATCGCCCTGAATGAGAGTCCTCTGGAGGTCGCGGACGAACTCCTTGACAGCCTTCTCATCCACGACGCTCACTCCGACCAGTTTCTTTACAGCATTCTGGAGGCCTTCCCTCAGTGAATCTAGCATAGCGCGAACCCGAAGAGGACCGACCTCAATCGGTTGCTTAAAAGATTAGGAGCGGTCCGAACTCCCCGTAACCCACAGGGACACCTTCGGCCGAGGCATGACGAACCATTATAGAAGGCTCGACGGCGCTCCCGCAATCGGGTGATAGCAGACGAAGGTCGGAGTATTATTTAGTGGCGGCAAGGACTCGACATACGCAGCTTACCTTGCCTCCAAGCGAGAGGAACTAGCCTGCCTTGTGACTGTCTTTCCAAGTACCGATGAGTCGTACATGTTCCACTACCCCAACGTGAAGTGGACGAAGCTCCAAGCAGAGGCTGCCGGCGTCCCTCAGGTCGTCGGCGAGACTGCGGGCGTCAAGGAAAAGGAGCTCGCCGACCTGACGGCCGTAATCCTCTCAGCCAAAGAGAAGTTCGGATTGGATGGCATATACACAGGCGCACTCGCCAGCGTCTACCAGAAGAGTCGCGTGGATAGGATCTGTCGGGAACTTGGCCTCAAGTGCGTCTCCCCTCTATGGCACGTCGACCCGGAGACACACCTCCGGACGCTGCTCCGCGAAGGCTTCCTCGTGGAAGTGGTAAGCGTCTCGGCCCTCGGGCTGGATGAGAGGTGGCTCGGCAGGGTGCTCGACTCTCACGCGGTCGACGAGCTGGTTGAGCTCGGGGCCAAGTACAGGTTTCACGTGGGCCTTGAGGGAGGAGAGGGAGAGACATTCGTCCTCGACTGCCCGCTCTTCTCCAAGAGAATCGAAATCGTCTCCAGCACCAAGCACTGGAAAGGGGATTCAGGTTTCCTCGAAATCGGGGAAGCGAGGGCGGTTCCCAAGGTCAGCCGCTAGCCGGCGGCCTGGCCCCATAGACGAGATTCAGCGTGATGACCTGTCCGCTCCGTATGATCTGGAAGACCCCTGTCTGACCTGGCAACGCGAACTCCTGGAGGTATGAGGACAGCGCGTCGGTGTTGACAATCTTGGTCCCGTTGACAGCGATTATGATGTCGCCTCCTATGACGTACTGGTTCCCATTGACGGAAACCGTGTTCGAACCTGCCTTCAAGCCAGCCTTGTCGGCTGGGCTCCCTGGCACCACGCTCTCCACCAGGGCCCCATACGTCACATTAGTCCCTTGCAGCTGCGCGAGTTGATAGCTCATGTCTGCCGTCGAAACCCCCAGGTAGGCGTGCATCTGGTAAGAGCCCGTGAGAACCAAGGACGGAAGCTCCTTGAGTATCGTGTCGGATGGTATCGCGAACCCCAGTCCCTGAGAGCTCTGCACCGTAGCAGTGGTCATCCCGACCACAGTGCCGTTGGCGCTCAGCAGAGGGCCACCAGAATTCCCGGGGTTTATCGGCGCGCTGAACTGGATGACGTTGGCGATCGGGAAGTTGCCTGCAAGCGACTCTGAGATCGTCCGACCGAGCTGGCTGATGATACCGAACGTCATGGAACCGGAGAGGCCGAACGGGTTGCCTATGGCGACGACGGCCTGGCCGACGCTCAGGGTCGAGGACCTCACAATCTGAAGAGGGCGGAACTCGGACGAGGGGGCGGTCACGCTTAGCACGGCGAGGTCGCTGTAGGGGTCTGTGCCTATGACCTTCGCAAGGTACGCGTCACCGTTGGAGAAGGCGACCGTCAAGTCAGAGACGTTCTGCACAACATGAAAGTTGGTCACGACGTAGTGGGTCCCCCGGAAGTCGGTGACGAAGCCAGACCCAAGGATCGACGAGTTCCCGAACACCCCGACCTGGACGCCCTCGACCGTGACGACGCTAGCCGAGTCTTGGGCGTAGATTGCGATTGGATTTATGCCGAACGTCGTGATGTTCTTCTCCAGCCTGAACGAAGCCAGTTGGCTCTGCAGTTGCGAGTTCTGTGCTTGGAGGGCGTTGACGAGGCTCTGAAGCTGCTGAGTGCCGGCAGTCGAAGCGGGCGCGGCCATTATGGACACCGTGGAGTAGGTGACCAGAGAACTCAACACCACGGCTATGACCAGAAACCCCCAGTAGTTCCTCGCGACCCCGCTCCTGAGCTTCATGCTGCGCCTCGTCTTCTCCCCAAGCGGCACTTGCAGAAAAGAATTACGTGCTGAAAGGACGTATGCCGTCTGCTTCAGGCTGAAGCGCTCTGGTGAGCTGATTGAGAAGCCCGCCGGAACCGCAAAACCGCAGCGCGCGACATACATCCACTAGCGATTCGCCGCATCCCAACCGACATGCCTATATTTCGAAACAGCCGCTGTTACTCGCTCTAGATGAAGGGATTCGGAAGAGCCGTCTGAGGGCCGCGATGAAGAGCCAAACCAAAGATAGAGCGCTATGAGCCGCCTTTGATCCGCATTATCTTGTTCCGGCCCATCACTGACCAGTACTCGACTTCTGCGCCCGGGCCTAGAGTGCCGCTCAGCTCTGCCATCTCCTCGGGTGTGGGCTTCGGCATCTCGAAGACCTCGAAAGTCTGCAGGTCCATCACCTGGACCGAGTTGTCCATCACCGAGGTCACTTGGCCAGAGCGCTTGTCTATCATCGGGATGTCCACCCTCGACTCTGCTGGAGAGATGTAATTCTTCTTGGACCCGGTGAATATCGCAATGGCCACCAGGCGCACCTTCGCGCTCCCGTGCTTCCCAGGCTTGAAGTGCTCGCGGCTCACGACCCTGCACGGTTCGCCGTCTATGATGATGTAGCTTCCTTCCTTCACGCTGCCGAGGTCGACCGGCCTGCTCACGGGTAACCGCGTGGACCGCTTTGATTGGCTTGATAACTGTTTATCCACCGTTTTCTTGGAGTAAGCTGGAAAGTTTCTCGCATTCCGGCTCGGGCTAGGAGCTGTTGAACAGTTTTGCAGCCAGTCTCCTGACGCTGCCTGAAGCGCAACCTGAACTATGTACGGCGACGATCAGCCTCTCTCTAAACATCAAGAACGCACAGCGAGTTACAAGTTGTATCGAACCAGAGCTCAGGTGTTGACCAAAGGCATAGGTTCGCGGTTGTCAGGCGCAGTCGGTCGCTAGAGATGAAACATGTGCAATTCCATGCCAAAAGACTGAACCATTTGAAAAAGTTGTGGTGAATACTTTGACTTTGCTTGGTTGTTCTAGTTTCCCAGATTTTCTCGGGAATCACACGATTGTTTGGCGAAGGTTTAACTGACAACAGAACTCCTGCCTAAATGTGGGGTCAAGATGATTAGTACAGTGAAGATATCAAACTTCAGGTCTGTAAAGAGTCAAACTGTCAGCGTGGCTCCTATCACTGTATTCTATGGCCCCAACTCGACAGGCAAGTCTAGCTTTCTCTATGCCATGGCCGTCTTCCGAAATATCGCGCTTAACCCCAACCAACAACCGCTGGGATTCTTCAATGTAGGGTTTGCCAACCTCGGGGACTTCGAACGAGTAGTTCACGACCATAAGCAGCGTAACTTCATCTCATTTGAAATCGAAAGTGAACAATCTGAGGTGAAGCTCAGGTATGAAGCGTCAATTCGCGGCACTGAAGGGAAATTCAGACTAACAGCCGATGGGGCGCTTAAGCTTGCTTTGGAAGTGCCTTGCACATTCCCTTATCCATTGAACGGGCGAGACCAAAAGGACATCGAATATGACGGAAAGACACTCAATGTTTCTTGGAACGGCGTGACTGCCACCGTCACCCCAAAGGACCAATCTCCGGAATCTGTGCAAACAGCGACGACTGTTAACGAATTGCTCAATAGGCCCATCGAAGAACTTAGAAGAACTGAATTCGTCCCACTTAAGCGCGGGTTCTCAAAACCGAATTACAACCCTGTACCATTGACACCGTTACTGTTGGGCGAGGACGAGGTTGCAACGTATCTGGCGAATAACATGTTCTTGCAAGGAAAGGTTAGCACATTCTTGGAGAAAATCTTGGACAGGGAATTCCGGGTCCACGTAATTCCAGGAACGGCGTCGTTTTCTATGTTCACCATCGAAAAACCCGGAGGGACCACCGTCGACGTCATAAACGACGGGTTCGGGGTGAACCAGGTGATTTGGCTCTTGGCAAAATCCCTACGCGATGACGTTGACCTAGTCTGTTTGGAAGAACCAGAGATACATCTTCATCCTTCGGCGGTGAGGAAGCTCGCTCAAGGAATTGCCGAACTCGCAAAGAAAGGCACGAAGAGGTTCATCATCACCACGCATAGCGAGGTTCTACTTACTGCCATTCTAGGGATGGTATCACAAAATAGACTTCGACCAGAGGATATCTCATGCTATCTTACGAGCAAGGATGAGGTTGAGACGAGATTAGAACGTCAGAAAATAGAGGCTGATGGTCAGGTGGAGGGTGGGTTGAGGTCTTTCGTTGAGGCAGAACTTGAGGATGTGACCGCGTTTCTTTCGCCAAAAGACAATCGATGAGCGATGTAATTATCCCTGATGAATGGCTCATCCACGATTTGAGAGGCGACAATGGTGAAGAGTCGCAAAGGGTTGCGGTGGATTTTCTCGGACGCGTGGTTCGAAAATGCGACAGGATTGCCATTCTGCGGGGGAGTCCATTCGCTGATAAGATACTTGCCCTCATGATGAAGGATGAGGGAGTCAAGGTCCGTCGGCTAGCCAGGTACTTCAGACTCCAGTTTATCCAAAACTCCAAGAAATGCGTAGTATTACCAAGTGGAAGAGACATAGGAGTAGACTTGTCTACAAAAGTCCCCGCGGCTGACAGGTATCTCTTCGAGACGAGAGAAGCACTAGGAGAAGGATTGATTGTGACGGCAGACAGCGACCTGTTTGGATTGGAGGGTGTACGGATGCGGGCCGAGTTCCTTCGAGAATACCGGTAAGATAACTGATTCCCGGCAGAGGCGCAATGAACCCAACGACAGGTTAGCGTCTAATCTGTCGGCTGGGGCGGGTACAATTGTGCAAACTAAGGTTCTGGTAACGATACCTTCCTGGCATCTGGCGGCTTGTCTGTTCAAAGCCACTCTTCACCTGCCAAGCGCTCCAGCTGGAACCAACAGCTGACATCCTAGTTTGGACAGGGCGAGTACGTTCTTCGCTGCATTCACGTCCCTGTCATGGGTGGCACCACAGCTTGGGCATCGCCACGTCCTCTCGTTTCGAAGGGCTCGGTTCAGCCTTCCACACTGAGAGCACTTCTTCGAAGTGTTACAAGGGTTGACGCACTCCACAGGCACGCCATCCCAGGCTGCCTTGTACTTGATTTGTCTGTGCAGCTCTCCGAAACTCCATCTGTGAAGCATCACTCTCGTAGTCCTGCCTCTTTCGCGCCCATTTCGGGGAGAGAGTATGTGGGTCAGCCGCTCGAGAATGATGGCTCCCCCTTCCTTCTTCGCGCTTTGAACCACCGCCTTCGACACTTCATGGAGCATCCGCTTGACACGTTCCCTCTCCCTCTTCCCTATTCTGCGACATACCCTACCTACAACACGTCGGTCGTTCGAGTGCGTTGCGTTGAACCTCGCTCTTCTCTCCGCGCCCTCGGTCCTGATCCTAGCGATGACGGAGAGGTCGTGTCGTTCAACCCTCCCATCCGACGCGAATCCCACCAGACTCTTCACGTTTGTGTCATAAGCCGTGGCCATGCGGGGTTGAGAAATCTCAACACATCGTGAATAGGAGATGGCCACCGTATTTGGCGTTATTGTCACCGAACCCCTTCTGAGATTGTCGCTCCGCAGGAACGAGTTCTGGTAGTCGCCGCCGACGAGGGGTACGAGTTCGGTCGGTGGCCGCCAGACGGAAGGTTCGCGACGATCCTCGAAGACCTGAGCACGGACGACTACAACGTCCATCTGCTTGACATGAAAACAGGACAGAAAAGAAACCTGACGCCGCACAAAGACAGAGTCGTCTATTTTCCAGGACCGTGGAGTCCAGACGGAAAGGGTTTCTATCTCTTGAGCAACTTGGGGCGCGAGTTCTCTGGCTTGGGGTATCTGACTCTCAAGAACGGAAGTGAAATAAAATGGCTGGAGACTCCAGACTACGATGTCGAAGATGTTTCTCTGTCTCCTGATGGCAGGATTCTTGCGTGGGTAAGCAACCTAGACGGATTCTCGCAAATTCACTTTAGAGATATCAGGGAGGGCAGGAGGCTCGGACGGCCGGTCGATACTCGAGGAGTTCTCTGGCAGGGGTGGTTTGAGAACAGAAAGCTGATTAAGTTTTCGTCAGACAGCAAGCGGTTGGTCTGCCTTCTGACTACGCCCATCAGACCAATGGAAATTCAAGTTCTCCATGTTCCTGGAGCCAAATTTGAGAAATACACGAACGGTTTCATAGGAAACGTTCCAGAGAGGATAATGTGTCAACCGAAACTAGTGAAGTACCCCTCCTTCGATAGAAAAATCCCTGCCTTTCTGTACAAACCCATGGTCAAGAAGGGTCGGGGTGCTCCTGTCGTGGTTTCTATCCATGGCGGACCGGAAGCTCAGGAACGTCCAATGTACCGCAGCGGTGGGCTCTATCAGTACCTTGTGAGCGTGGGCATAGGGGTTCTAGCTACGAACATTCGGGGAAGCACAGGATACGGGAGGAGCTACCAGCGACTTATCCACCATGATTGGGGCGGAGGTGAGCTGAAGGATATCGAGCATGCAGCGAGGTATCTCAGGAATCTGGACTGGGTCGACCCCGACAAGATTGGTGTCTTCGGAGGAAGCTTCGGTGGATTCGCTGCACTTTCCGCGGTTACGAGGTTGCCGGAGTACTGGAGTGCCGCAGTTGAGGCCTTCGGGCCCAGCAACCTGATTACCTTCATTAAATCGGTCCCCGAGTTCTGGAAACGCTTCATGGACGACTGGATTGGAAATCCAGACAAGGAGGGGGACTTCCTCCTCGGTCGTTCACCCATTACGTTTGTCAAGAACGTCAAGTGCCCCTTGCTGGTCATACAGGGAGCGCACGATCCGAGAGTCGTAAAGGCCGAGTCGGACCAGTTAGTTGAAAGGCTCCGCGCTGGGGGTCAGCAGGTGGAGTATATCGTGTTCCCAGACGAAGGACATAGGTTTACAAAGCGGAAGAACGAGTTTGTGGCATACAAAGCAGCCGCTGAATTCTTTTCAAAGCATCTGATTCGAAACTAATAACCTGCGGTCGCCGGGATTTCAGCCGCCATCTCTGGCCGACCTTTCCTTCATCTACGCCAGCGGGAATTTCATACGCAACTCAGCAATGGAGGACCTTACGGTTCTTATGAAAGAATTTGAACATGTTTCACAAGAAGTCGAAGAATGAGCCGCTCCAGTGAAGGCGTTCTAATCTGTGAACCTTAAGCTTGGCATTCTATACTAGAGTATGCAAATCATGAAGACCAAAATGAGCGTCTTAACGGTATTGGTCGCGGACCTTAGTGGCAGTCAGCGTGGGCCTCGCCGTTTCAGTGCCCTCTTTCGCAATGCGATATCATCCCAGCTGGGCATCTGTCAGTCAATCAGTGCCTAATACGGTCGCACCCGCTCACTCGTCACCCTACACCGCCGACCCGTCTTCGACCCCTGGGAGCCCGGCACCGTCTCCTTATAATCAGAGCTACAATTCAACCGCGTCTAAACAGTTCTACCCGGTTTCCGCATCGAGCGACAGTCTCCAACCAACCATCTGCGGTGTTCCGCCGCCGCTGCCATGGGGATTGAAAGTAAGCTTCTGCTCCGGCCAAGTCTTGCTCAGGCTCTGGCAACACACAAAAGGGGAGTCGGAGCTGTGCACGCACAGCTCCTCGCTTACTCTAGAAGCTCCCTGCAGCAGTTGCTATGTCCTGTTGGTGCACCGGTGTGGGGACAAACTTGAACCCGTACCACCAGACGACAGTCTGCACGTTGTTCGTGTCTGTCCACACGGCGTGGAAGACGTTGTCAGACCCGACAGCTATGTTCGTGTAATCGCCGATGAATCCGCCGCCGAACTGGTACCGCGAGTTGATGGGCTGAGTTGTCACCGTGTTTGTTGTGCCCGTAGTCAGGTCGTTGACAGCGTAGTCTAGCCTGCCGTTGTTG
Organism: Nitrososphaerales archaeon; assembly: GCA_032906765.1. Lineage (NCBI taxonomy): Archaea > Thermoproteati > Nitrososphaerota > Nitrososphaeria > Nitrososphaerales > Nitrososphaerales archaeon. Next base: position 1,751 of record JAJTZB010000006.1, on the reverse strand, counting down.
ATGTAGTTGCCGAGCGTAAGGCAGTTTATCCTGCCCACCGCAGTTGGTGATGCAGGGGTTGCGCATTTCTGCCAAGGCGACTCGACATCAGCCAAGTAAGCCGACAAGTAGACTCTGCCCGAGGAGGAGATGGCCACGCCTGGCCAGAAGCTGTCAATGGGTCTGGCAGCGGGGGCGTTTAGCGTGGTTTCTGAGGGTTGGGTGACTGGATAGCCTATTGGTGTCCTCGTGACAGCGTTCATTGCCGGGAAGACGTACTGAGGTGCGCTCCACGTCGCCCCTCCATCCGCCGAGGTGCTCCAGACTGCAGCTGCGTGGCAACCGGAGTACACTGTGCTTGCTCCGACAATGAAGTACGCGCATCCGGTGACAGCGTCGTATGAAGGATCGCCGTTCTGGACCTCAGCAGACCAGGCAATGTAAAGTTGACCAGTCGGAGTGATTGCCGCGGCTGGGAAGCTGTTGACGCGGAAGACTGTGTCGCGGGGTGTCAGGATGTCGACGACAGGAGAAATTTGGAGCGGTTCGCTGAAGGTGACTCCTCCGTCAGTGGACTTCACCATCCAGATGCTGTTCAGTGTGGCAAGACGGGTGGAACCTTCCCAGAAGACGTAGACCGTCCCGTCTGACCCGACAACGACGCGCGAACCCTGGTCATAGAGGACGTTGCCAACTATGAGCTGTGGGGAGCTGAACGTGGCGCCGCTGTCCTTGGAGTAAACTAATGCAATCGGACTCTGAACGTAAGTGCCCAGAGCCGGATTGAATATGAATCGGGTCCAACTCACGTAGACCCTGTCGCGGAATGGGCTTGAGGGATTAGAATCGGCACCGATCCATTCCTTGTCGTTGAACGTGGCGGGAGATGTTGTAGGATTGATGAACGTCGGAGCACCCCAGGTCAATGTTCCGTCAGAGGCGAAGGTGCCCTTGCTTGCGGTGACCGTGTTTGGTGGGGCCGTTCTGTCAAACCCAAGACCTGCATAGAAGACGTTTCCTTGGCTATCGAAGGCCACTGCGGGGTCTCCACCAGCATCGTAGATGCCACCCGTGAGCCTCTCGACGCCCGGAATGAGTGTGCCTAGGTGAGTTGGGTCCGTGCTGGCACAGCACCAGGTTGCTCCGCCGTTGTTAGAGTAGTAGGTGCCAGAATAGCCGTCACCGAGGGCACTGCATGGCGTATCGTCGACTGTGCATGTCCAGGTTCGCGTGACGTAGTCGTTCATGCCGACCACAATCCTGTTTGGGTCGTTGGGGTCGACTGCAACGGTGGGTTCATTCTGTGTGGCAGCGGCCGTGTCCTGGTTGACTGTTACCTCAGGGGCTAGTATGCTTGACCCATCCAAGGGACTCGAAAGAACGTACGTCGGCGTGATGGGCGTGAAGGGGCCAGGGTTGGGCGCGTCTGTCATGTTTGCCTCTTGCTCTACAAAAGCAGAGGCCCTCAGATAGAGGCCCGGAGTGTTGTTGATCGCGGCTACTTTCCCTGCCAAGGTGCTGAGATCATTGCTCTGGTTCGCAACGACCGGTACAGAGCTGAAGGTCATGAGAAAGAGAGCTATTAGAACTGGTATGGATGCATATTTTCGATTCATGCAGACTCGTCCATGAAATGCTCGGCACTTAAGCGTTCGGAAAGTTGACTTGAGTGTGGATCAATATGGTTCTTCTTGCCGCGGTCCTCTATCGAAGAGAAAAATCCAATGCCAGACTAATGGTATGCCTTCTTCGTCCAGAACTCCCGCTCGTTG